>RFUD01000552.1 GCA_009923125.1 Planctomycetia bacterium | reverse complement strand
CGGCGGGGCGTTGAAGAACGTGTCGCCCTTGATCACCGTGTCGGAGTGGATCGCCACGCCGTTGTGCAGCACGCTGATCCGGCCGGGCTTCTCCAGCGAACCGTCGGCCTGAAACCGCGGTCGCGTGAACAGGATGTCGTAGGTCTGCCATTCACCAGGCTTGCGGCAGGCGTTCACGGCGGGGGGCTGCTGCTTGTAGAGGGCGCCGCACTGGCCGTCGAAGTAGGTCACGGGCTGGTCGGTCCCGTCCTGGAAGGAATCGAGGATCTGGATCTCGTACTTGTCCTGGAGGAACAGGCCCGAGTTGCTGCGCTGCTGTCCCTTGCCCTTCGTGTCGGCGGCGGTGCGGAACTCGACATGCAGCTGGCAGTCGCCGAAGCCCTGCTTCGTGCGGATGTCTCCCTTGCCGACCGTCGCGACGCCCTCCGAGACCCGCCAGTTCTCACCGTTGCTCCAGGCCGAGAGATCCTTGCCGTCGAAGAGCACGACCGCATCGGAGGGCACCGTGGCGGGTGACTGTGGAGCCGGGCCCGGATCGACGACCCGCGGCTGCGGCCAGGTGACGGGGCTGACCCATTCCGGACCCTTGCCCGGCTGGCCGCCCATGAGATGGTAGCGCCGCGAGCGGATCGAGTCGGTGAGCGACCGCGCCTTCGCCTCCGCCTCGCCGAGCGGCGGCCCTGGCGTGACGCCCGGCCGCTGGTGGCCGGCCGCCGCCAGATAGGCGTCCCGCAGGACCTCCATCCGCCGCTTGACGTCCGGCACGAACGCGGCGAAGTGGTCGGGCGTTTCCCTGGCGGCGGCCGCACGGTCGCCGAGGCCCCGAAAGAACCCGCGGGCAAACGCCCAGTGGCCGGCGTCGTTGGGATGGACGGCGTCGGGTGCGAAGATGGCGGCCGGATCCTTTGCCCGGGCCGCAGCGAGCAGCTCCTTCATCGGCCCGTGGATGTCGATCACGGTCCAGCCGTCGGCCCGCTTCGAGAGCAGCCACTTCGAGTAGGCGTCGAGCACCGCGTCGTAATCGACCTTGCCCGCCGGGCCCTCCTTGTCGGGTCGCTGGTCGTACACGGGGGGCGTGAGGTGGATGATCTTCGCCCCCGCCTTCTCCACCGCGTCGTGCAGCCGCTGCATCCCTTCCTTGAACCTCGTGAACCTGGCCTCGTCGAGCGGCTGGTAGATGCCGCAGTTCATGCCGTAGCAGGCGATCACCAGGTCGGGTCGGCCCACGCGGAGCACCCGCGCGAGCCGCTCGTGGAGGTCGGGCCGCGGGAACTTTCCTCCGGCATGCCCATCCTCGGAGAGCCCCGACACCGTCTCACTCGACAGGCCCATGTTGATCACGTCGCCGGTCCACCCCTCGGCCTCGAGCCAGGCGATGACGGGCACCACCCAGCCGCCGCCGTACGTGATCGAATCACCGAGCACCACGACCCGCTTCGC
>RFUD01000551.1 GCA_009923125.1 Planctomycetia bacterium | reverse complement strand
GCCACGGAGAACGCCGGCGGGCTGATCAAGAGCCTGTCGCGCCAGTACAACCGCGCCCGTCAGTCACAGATCACCGGCGAAATCATGGAGATCCTCGGCGGCGTCGAGGCCCTCAAAAAACAATAAGGCATTCCCCCTAGCAAAGGTTCGAGAGACATGGCACACGGCAGCATTACCCAGGTCATCGGCTCCACGTTCGACGTGGAGTTTCCCGAAAGCTCCCTCCCGGCGATCTACAACGCCGTGCGGATCGACAGCGCGAACAAGGGCGTCGACCTGCACCTGGTGGGCGAGGTGCAGCAGCATCTCGGCGGCGGCAAGGTCCGCTGCGTGGCCCTCGGCTCGACCGACGGCCTGACCCGCGGCGCGGAAGTGGTCGACACGGGTGCGCCGGTATCGGTGCCGGTGGGCAAGGGCACGCTCGGCCGCGTGTTCAACCTGCTCGGTGAGCCGATCGACAGCCGCGGCCCGGTCGAGTCGCAGGAGCGGTGGCCGATCCATCGCGATCCGCCCCCCGTCACCGACCTCTCCACGCGGACGGAGCTCTTCGAGACGGGCATCAAGGTGATCGACCTGCTCACGCCGTTCGTCCGCGGTGGCAAGGCCGGCCTCTTCGGCGGTGCCGGTCTCGGCAAGACGGTGATCCTGACGGAACTCATCGCCCGAATCGCGAGCGCTCACGGCGGCTATTCGGTGTTCGCCGGGGTCGGCGAGCGGACGCGCGAAGGAACCGATCTGTGGCTCGAGATGCAGGAGGCCAAGATCGGCGACACGGGCCGGAGCGTGATCGAGCAGACGTGCATGGTGTTCGGCCAGATGAACGAGCCGCCGGGAGCCCGTCTTCGCGTCGCGCTCTCCGCGCTGACGATGGCCGAGTATTTTCGCGACACGACCGGCGCCGACACGCTGCTCTTCGTGGACAACATCTTCCGCTTTTCGCAGGCGGGCAGCGAAGTGAGCGCCCTCCTGGGCCGGATGCCGAGCGCCGTGGGCTATCAGCCGACACTGGCCACGGAGATGGGCGCCCTCCAGGAGCGGATCACCTCGACCTCGAAGGGGGCGATCACGAGCGTGCAGGCCGTGTACGTGCCGGCTGACGACCCGACCGACCCCGCCCCTGCCACGGCCTTCGGCAACCTCGACGCGTTCCTCTACCTGGAGCGGTCGATCTCGGAGAAGGGCATCTACCCCGCCGTCGATCCGCTGGCCTCGTCAAGCCGCATTCTCGACCCCCAGTACGTGGGCGAGCGGCACTACAAGATCGCCCGCCGCGTGCAGCGGACGCTGCAGCGGTACCGCGAGTTGCAGGACATCATCGCGATCCTCGGCGTGGACGAACTCTCGGAAGAGGACAAACTCGTCGTGCACCGGGCCCGCCGCATGGAGCGGTTCCTCTCGCAGCCGTTCCTCGTGGCCGAGGTGTTCACGGGCAAGCCGGGCGA
>RFUD01000056.1 GCA_009923125.1 Planctomycetia bacterium | reverse complement strand
CGCAAGGGGGCCGTGACGTACGGCGGCGAAGGAGAGGTGGTGCTCGGCCTGGGCTTCATGCTCATGGGCGAGAACAGCTACGCGGTCACCACCCGCCTGCGCGACCGCTTCGAGAAACTCCTCGACACGCTGCCGGACGGGGTCGAGGCGAAAGTGGTCTACGATCGTACGCAGCTCATCGACCGGGTGATCGCCACCGTCCGGCAGAATCTGCTCGAGGGAGCGTTTCTCGTGGTGGTGATCCTGTACGTCATGCTCGGCAACCTGCGGGCGGGGCTCGTGGCCGCGACGGCGATTCCGCTCTCGATGATGTGCGGCTTCATCGGCATGTGGCAGGCGGGCATCGCCGCCAGCCTGCTCTCGCTCGGCGCCATCGATTTCGGCATCGTCGTCGATTCGTCGGTCGTGGTCATCGAAAGCATCCTCGAGAAGATCGGTCATCATCCGGGGGCCACGGGAGCCGCGCGGCTGAAGCTCGTGCAGGAGGCCACCAACGCGGTCAAGAAGCCCGCCTGCTTCGGCCAGTTGATCATCATGATCGTTTACATCCCGATCCTCACGCTCGAGGGCGTCGAGGGCAAGATGTTTCGCCCGATGGCCCTCACGGTCGTGTTCATCCTGATCGGCTCGCTCGTGCTCTCGCTCACCGTGGTGCCCGTGCTCTCGAGTTTCTTCCTGCCAAAGCGGATGGACTCCCACGACGTGCTGCTCGTGCGGGTGCTCCGCTGGCTCTACCGCCCCGCCCTGCGGGCCTGCCTTGCCGCCCGGGGTACGCTCGCGCTCATGGCCGTCGTGATCCTCGGGATCACGGTGCTGCGGGCGGCGTCGCTCGGCACCGAGTTCGTGCCGAAGCTCTCCGAAGGCGACATCGTGCTCGGCATCATCCGGGCGCCCGGCACGAGTCTCGAAGAGTCGTCGCGGATGAACACGCGGATCGAGAAGGCACTGCTGGAGGAGTTTCCGGCGGAGATCGCCCATGTCTGGAGCCGCACGGGCACGCCGGAGGTGGCCACCGATGCCGGGGCCATCGAGGCCACCGACATGTTCATCGCCCTCAAGCCCCGGGAGCAGTGGAAGCGGGCCCGTACGCAGGCGGGCCTCGTCGAGGTGATGAACAAGGTGGTCGAGGGAATTCCCGGGCAGATCATCTGGTTTACCCAGCCGATCGAGCAGCGGATCAACGAGATGGTGTCGGGCGTGCGGGCGGACATCGCCGTCAAGGTGTTCGGCTCGGAACTCGATGCGCTCGTGACCAAGGCCAACGAGGTGGCGACAGTGCTCCGCAGCGTGCCCGGCGGAGCCGACGTGGCCACCGAGCAGGTCGCCGGCCAGCCGATCCTGAAGATCGCCGTGCGGCAGGACGAGATCGCCCGCTACGGCATCTCGGCGGAGGCCGTGCTCGACATCGTGGAGAGCGTGGGTGGAAAGGCGGTCGGCCAGATCGTGGAGGGCCAGTTGCGGTTTCCGATCGTGGTCCGGCTGCCCGACGGCCTGCGCAGCGGCCCGGCCGCGATCGCCGACATTGCCGTGCGCGGCCCGGCCGGCGAGAGCGTGCCCCTCGAGCGCATCGCCTCCATCGAGACGATCCTCGGCCCCAAGTTCGTGACCCGCGAGTGGAGTGAGCGGCGGGTCGTAGTGCAGTGCAACGTCCGCGGCCGCGACGTGGGCGGCTTCGTGGCCGAGGCACAAAACGCGATCGCCGAGAAGGTCGACCTTCCGGCCGGCACCTTCCGGCTCGAGTGGGGCGGGCAGTTCGAGAACATGCAGCGGGCCCAGAAGCGATTGATGATCGTCGTGCCGCTCGCCCTGGTCCTCATCATCGCGCTCCTCTATCTGACCTATCGCAACGTGGCCGACACGCTCCTGCTCTTTGTGAGCGTGCCGTTCGCCTGCGTGGGCGGCATCTGGGCGCTCGCCTTCCGCGAGATGCCGCTCTCGATCTCGGCCGCGGTGGGGTTCATCACGCTCTCTGGCGTTTCGGTGCTCAGCGGGATGGTGGTGGCCAGCGCCCTGCGGGAACGGCTCGCGCGTGGCACCGCCCGCGACGTGGCGATCGAGGAGACGGCGTGCGGGTCGCTGCGGACGATCATCATGACGGCGCTCGTGGCGAGCCTGGGCTTCATTCCAATGGCCCTGTCGGAGGGCACGGGCGCCGAGGTCCAGCGGCCGCTGGCCACGGTGGTGATCGGCGGCGTGATCACGAGCACGCTGTTCACGCTCTTCATCCTCCCGGCCCTCTACCGGCTGATCCTGCGCGTCTCGCCCGTGCTCATCCTGCCCGGCGACCGGTAGTATCTGCTCGCGCATCGACGCATCGAGGTGGAGCATCACCCGATGTCGAGGATCCGCGGGAGCGGGGCGTCGGCGGGGAGGCCGAGGATCTCGCGCAGCTTCGCGAGGTCGGTGTCGTCGAGCGGCACGAAGACGACCGGGTCCTGGCAGAGTTCCGGATCGACGAGCCGGTAGGTCACGGTGCCGTCGCGATCGACCGCCGTCGCCCGGCCGTAGCCGTACATCATGTTGTCCACCTTCTCGAAGAAGTCGCGGAGCGTGATCCGGGCCGGCCGCGGCCGGCGGACGTAGAACAGTTCGATCACGTCGCGCCAGAAGTGAGGCACGAATTTCTCGCCGAAGTCGGCGTGGCCCACACGGTCGCGGTTGGTGCCGGCGATCAGGTGGGGTAGGGAGACGAGCGTGCGTCGCCGTTCACGGCAGCCCTGTTCGATCGCGGCGGCGAGGTTGAGCGAGAAGTCGGCGCTGTAGCAGTCGTCACAGACGAGGACGAGGTGGCCGAGATCGACGCCGGCGGGGTGGCCGGCGGCCCCATCGAGCAGGGCTGCGGCGAGCCGCTCGACCGGGATCGAATAGCTCTGGATCTGTGTCGGCAGGCCGTGGCCGAGCACGACGACCGTCGTCGGGTTCCTCGAGGCCGCCGCGTCGGACACGGCGGTGAGAAAGTCGGCCGCGACCGAGGCGATCGTCTCGCCGGGCTCGTCCTTCTTGAACACGGTGGCCGTCGTTCCGTAGGCGGTGGCAAGGGCCGTGATCTCCCTGGGGTCGAGCCCCCGGTCGGGATCGAGCAGGCCGATCAGCGGGCGATCGGCGGCGATCACGGGCACGTCGCCGGTTGCGTCGCGTCGCTCGTCGATGAACCGGGCGAGCGTGGTGAGCAGGTCGGTCTGCGCGTCGCGGGATCGCGACGCGAACCTGTCGGCGTGCTCGCGAGCCAGGTGGTAGAGCGACGGTTCGAGTTGCCTGTAGTGCTTGGGGGAGGTCTTCAGCCGGGCTGTGACATGGGGGGAGCACTCGCGCGAGAAGGCGTCGAACGACGAGGGGAGCGGGATCTCCTCCGCCGTGGCGCTCTCAGTCTGGGCCACGAGGATCAGCAGGCACGCGGCGGCCGCCCGGCCCGCGAGGGCCAACGGGATCATCGTCCGGACGTTCATGGTTCCACCCAGCGAGTGTGTCGCTCGAGCCGGATGTCGGCCGGCATCGGTGACGAGGTGCGGACGTCGTGATGAGTCGGATGTCAGTCTGACATTCGACGACCGTGCGGGCAACGTGGACGCGGGGGCGCCCGACGCGGCTGGTGACGGCCGTGTGGTGCCGGCGAGCGGCTTGCGGGGCGGTCGCCTCGTGCTTGACGGCCAGGACGCCGATTGTATAGTGTACGTGCGTATACACACTATTCGGAGGTGAGGCCGTGGTGACGGGTGGGCTGCTTGAAAAGGTGTTGCAGTCGGCGGATTTCGCCGGTTTTTCGGCCGGCTGGCATGAGGCCGACGTGGTGCCGACCGGGTTCGCCCCGCTCGATCGGCTCCTGCCGGCCGGCGGCGTGCGGCGCGGCAGTCTCGTCGAGTGGCTCTCGAGCGGCGAGGCGTCGGGGGCGACCGCGCTCGCCGCTGCGGTGGCCTGCCGGCTGGCCGGAGATGCGGATCATGCCGGTGACTCGTCGTCCACCATCGTCGTCGTCGATCGCAAGGGGCGGTTTTATCCGCCGGCGGTGCTGGGCTGGCTCGAGAGGGCGCGGGTCGCCGGGCGGCCGGTGCCCCGGCTCGTCGTGGCGCGGCCTGCCCACGAGGCCGACGAAGTGTGGGCCATCGACCAGGCGCTTCGCTGCCACGGCGTGGCGGCCGTCGTGGCATGGCCGGCCGGCATCCACTCCACGGCCATGCGACGCTGGCAGTTGGCGGCGCGAGCGAGCCTTGCAGTGGGCATGTTCATGCGGCCACTCGCCGCCCAGCGTGAGCCGAGCTGGGCGGAAGCGAGAGTTGCCGTGTCCGCACGGCCGGGGGGCAGCGCGGGCGTGCGGTGGCTGCGGCTTTCGCTGGCCGGTGGGCCGTGGGCCGGCGAGTCGCAGATGCAGGAGCGATCGGTGGACGTCGGCCTCGATCTCGCGCGAGGCTGTGCGGCCACATCCGGACCGACGTCCCCCGCGCAGCCATCTTCAGCGCCGCGCATTCTCGAACGGGAGCGGATGGCATGTCGCGCATCATGACGATCTGGCTGCCGCGCTGGCCAGTCCAGCGCCGCCTCATCGAAAGCCCCGCCCTGCGCAAAGTGCCGGTGTTCATCTGCCGGCGCGAACGTCGCGGGGTGATGACGATCGTGTCGTGGGCGTGGGTGCTGCCGCCGCGGAGCGTGCCAGTGCACGCCGGCGAGCGGCGGGCGGCGCCGCGGATCCCGCCGGGCATGTCGCTCGCCGAAGGAATGGCCGTGCTCGCACTCGCCCACGGATCGCGGGCCTGTCAGATGGCCGAGATCGCTGCCGACGATCCCGCCGCCGATCGGGCGGCACTCGAACGGCTGGCACGATACAGCCGGCGATTTGCCCCGATCGTGGCACTCGAAGATGTCGAGCGGCCCGAGTGCATCCACATCGACGTCACGGGGACGGCGGGATTTTTCGGCGGCGAGGAGGCGCTCGTGCACACGGCGGTGTGGACGCTTGCCGCGCGGGGCATTCACGCCCGCGTCGCCATCGCCGACACGCCGGGGGCGGCCTGGGCCGCTGCCCACCACACCGAGCAGCTCGATGATCGGCATCGCCTGCCGCCGTTTCGCCGGCCCCGGCGGTTTGCCGTCGTGCCGCCGGGCGGGCAGGCCGCGGCACTGGCGGCATTGCCGGCCTCGGCGCTGCGGCTCGATGCCGCCGTGCTCGCCGCGCTGCGCGAGGTGGGGATCGACTCGATCGGTGGCATCTTGAAGTTGTCGCGCAACAGCCTCGCATCCCGGTTCTCACCGACGCTTGCCGTGCGGCTGGCCCAGTTCACGGGCGCCCGCGCCGAGCCGCTCGCGCCGACATTCGACGAGGAGTTGCCCCGGTCAGCCCAGGCCTTCGATGTCCCGATGTCGCTACGGGAGATGGGAGAGGATGCGGTCGCAGCCATTCTCGAACGGCTCGTGCTGCGATGCATGTCGCCGCTCACGGCGCGGGGCGAGGGGGTCACCTCCCTGCAGGTGAGATTCGAGCAGTGGGCGGGCGCCGTTGAGCGGGAGCCCACTCCTCCGGTCGTGATCGACGTCGGGCTGTATCGGCCCTCGGTCGCCGTGCGTCATGTCGTGGAGCTCGTTCGGCTGCGGATGTCGCGCGTGCGGCTGCCGCGGGAGATCGAAGGAGTCGCCGTGGAGGTGGTGGCGACCGCGCCGGCCCTCTGCCGGCAGCGCACGCTCTTCGCCGCGGAGCGCGAGTCGGCGGCGGCCGAGGTGGGCATGCTGTTCGACAGGCTCGCCGGACGGCTTGGCACCAAGGCCGTGTTCGAGCCGCAGGTCGTGAATGACGCGCAGCCTGAACACGCCTGGCTGGGCGTGCCGCCAGGGGGCCAATCTGGCCGCATGACGCGCGTGCATGGCTCCGGTTCGGGCTCGGCAACGACACAGGGGCGGCAAGCCGTGCCGGCGGAACGCCGGCCGATCTGGATGTTGGCGAGGCCCGTGCCGCTCGACGTGATGGCGGTGGTGCCCGCCGTGGCCGATGCCGGCCGGCCGCCAGTGCGGTTTCGCTGGAGTGGCGAAGCTCACGAAGTGACCGTGGCCCATGGCCCGGAGCGGATCGAGACGGCCTGGTGGCGCGGGCCGATCGTGCGACGCGACTATTACGTGGTCGAGACGCAGACGGGCGAGCGGTTTTGGATCTTTCGGAGGCTCAAGGACGGGGGCTGGTTTCTGCACGGTGTGTTTGCCTGACGTTTCTGCATGAGGAGGAGGGAGCAATGGCTGAAACAGGAACAGTGGGTGGTCGGATGGAGCCGCGGTACGCCGAACTGCATTGCACGAGCAACTTTTCATTTCTGCGCGGCGCGTCGCATCCGGAGGAACTCGTACAGGCGGCCGCCACGCTCGGCTACGAGGCCTTGGCGATCACCGACCACGGCACGCTTTCCGGCATCGTGCGGGCCCACGGCGCGGCGAAGCAGACGGGCTTGAAGCTGATCGTCGGGGCGCGGCTCGAGCCGTGCGACGCCGCGCCGCTGGTCGTCTGGGCCGCCGACCGCATGGGCTATGCGAATCTCTGCCGGCTGCTCACCCGTGGCTATGCACGGGCGGCCGAGGAGGTGGGCGATGGCAAGGCGGGGCGGTGCGTGCTCGCCTTCGACGATATCGCTGCCCATGCGGGTGGCCTGCTGGCCGGGATGCCGCTGGCGACGGTGCTGGAGCCGATCGAGCACCTCGCCCACTGGCGGAGCGTATTCGACGACCGGCTCTGGGCGCTGGCGGAAGTGGCGCTCGGGGGGGACGACGACGATCGCCTGCGGGAATTCGGCCGCGTGGCCCGGCTGGCCGGCGTGCCGGTGGCGGCGGCCGGGGACGTGCGGTACCACGAGCGGGCCCGCCTCGCCCTGGCCGACGTGCTCACCGCCGTGCGCCTGGGGAGCACGGTCGATGCGATCCGCGGCGAACTGCTCGCCAACGGCGAGCGGCATCTGCACGAGCGCCGGCGGATCGCCGAGCGCTTCGCCACGCTGCCGGGCGCCCTCGAACGCACCGTCGAGATCGCCGGGCGATGCACGTTCTCGCTCGACGAACTGAAATACGAATACCCCGAGGCCGACGTGCCGGCGGGCCGCACGGCCCGGGAGCACCTCGCCCACCTCGCTTGGAAGGGAGCCGCGCAGCGGTATCCCGACGGCATCCCGGAGAAGGTGCGTGAGCTCGTGGCCCATGAGCTCGCGCTCGTGGCCGAACTCGGCTACGAGGCCTACTTCCTCACCGTGTTCGACATCGTGCGGTTCGCCCGCCGCCGCGGCATCCTCTGCCAGGGGCGCGGCTCGGCTGCCAATTCAGCCGTCTGCTATTGCCTCGGCATCACGTCGGTCGATCCGGCGCGCATGAACGTGCTCTTCGAGCGGTTCGTGAGCCGTGAGCGGCGAGAAGCACCCGACATCGACATCGACTTCGAGCACGACCGCCGTGAGGAGGTGATCCAATACATCTACGCCACCTACGGGCGGCAGCGGGCGGCGATGACGGCCGAGGTGATCTCGTACCGCCTGCGGTCGGCCGTTCGCGACGTCGCCAAGGCGCTCGGACTCTCGCTCGACCGCGTCGATCGGATCGCCGAGGCGATCGACGTGGGGGATGGCGTGGAGGATCTGCCGACGAGACTGGCCGAGGCGGGGCTCGACCCCGCGAGCGCCGCGTGCACGAGGCTCGCCGCGCTCGTCGGCCAGCTCGTCGGCTTTCCCCGTCACCTCGGCCAGCACGTGGGTGGGATGGTGATGACCCGCGCGGAGCTCTCGGATCTCGTGCCGATCCAGCCGGCCACGATGGACGGCCGCACGATCGTGCAGTGGGACAAGAACGACCTCGATGAACTGGGCATCCTGAAGGTCGATTGCCTCGCCCTTGGCATGCTGTCGGCGATCCATCGGGCGTTCGACCTGGTGGCCGAAGCCGGGGGGCCGGAACTCACGCTGGCGACGGTGCCGGCGGAGGACCCGGCCGTGTATGAGATGATCTCCCGCGCCGACACGGTGGGGGTGTTTCAGATCGAGAGCCGGGCGCAGATGAGCATGCTGCCCCGGCTGCAGCCGCGGTGCTTCTACGATCTCGTGATCGAGGTGGCGATCGTGCGGCCCGGGCCGATTCAGGGAGACATGGTGCATCCCTATCTGCGCCGGCGGGCGGGTGAGGACACGATCACCTATCCCAACGACGCGATCCGCGAGGTGCTCGAGAAGACGCTCGGCGTGCCACTGTTCCAGGAGCAGGCGATGCGGTTGGCCGTGGTGGCGGCCGGCTTCACGCCGGGTGAGGCCGATCAATTGCGGCGGGCGATGGGCGCCTGGCGGCGGCCGGGGCTGATCGAGGAGTTTCGGCAGAAGCTCATCAATGGCATGCTCGCGCGAGGCCTGTCGCAGCAGTTCGCCGAGCAGGTGTTCGGGCAGATCCGTGGCTTTGGCGAATACGGCTTTCCCGAATCACACGCGGCGAGCTTTGCCTTGCTCGTCTATGTGTCAGCCTGGCTCAAGTGCCATCACCCTGCCGCCTTCACGGCCGCGCTCTTGGGCAGCCAGCCGATGGGGTTTTACGCACCCGCGCAACTTGTGCGCGATGCCAAGGCCCACGGCGTGAGGGTGCTGCCGGCCGACGTCAATTCGAGCCGCTGGCACGCCTCGCTCGAAGGACGGCTGAAAGCCGATCAGGGGAAGCAGCCTGCGATTCGGCTCGGGCTCGAACAGGTCTACGGCCTGGGTGAGGCGGCGGGCTTGCGGATCGAAGCGGCCCGTCGCGAGGGGCCCTTCCGTCTGCCGCGCGAACTGGCCCGCCGCGCGGCGCTCGACCGCGACGCGCTGTTGCATCTGGCACGGGCCGGGGCGCTCGCCTCGCTCGGCCTCGACCGGCGGCGGGCGGTGTGGGAAGCGATGCAGTGTCTGGAGAGTCCCGCCGCTCGGCCGCTGTTCGAAGAACTCGATGACGAAGATGACGATGGCGGCGACCTGCTGCCGGCGCTCGAGCCTGTAGAAGAAGTGGTGGCCGACTACCGCACCGCGGGGCTGTCGCTCACCGGCCATCCGCTCCAGTTCGACCGCGACTGGCTTTCCGACCGCGGAGTTGTGACCGTCGCCGAAGCGGTCGGCCAGCCGGAAGGCCGCCGCGTGAGCGTGGCCGGCATCGTGCTCACGCGGCAGCGCCCGGCCACCGCGAAGGGGATGATCTTCCTCACGATCGAAGACGAAACCGGCGCCGCCAACATCGTCGTGCATCCTCGTGTCTGGGATACTGCCGACCTCGCGGCGCGCCGTGCCGCCGTGCTCGTGGTGCACGGCCGGATCCAGCGCCGCGGCGCGGTGGTGCACGTGGTGAGCACGCGGCTCGAATCGGCCTCCACCCTCCGCCCCGAGACATCCGCCACCACCGCCCTGCCCCGCATGTCCCGCGACTTCTGCTGATGCGATGCGATCAACTCGCCTGATCCGGCCCGGTGCTGCCCGAAGCCGGCGCGCCCCCGGGCCATAGCCCAGTTGTCTGCCAATGCGTAGAACATCGTCCATGCAAGACGCCGTCGTGGAAACGAATCTGCCGCTCGGTCCGCCCTATCGCGGCAAGGTGCGCGACTGCTATCGGCTCGCCGACACCATGCTCATCGTGAGCACCGATCGGATCAGCGCCTTCGACTGGATCCTGCCGACGCCGATTCCCGGCAAGGGGAAGGTGCTCACGACGATCTCGGAGTTTTGGTTCGACCTCCTGTCCAGCGGTCCCGAGCCGATCGCGCACCACCTGATCACCGCCGACGTCGACGCGATGGGGCTGCCGGTGGGCGTCGATCGCGGGCCGTTGCGTGGCCGGACGATGCTGGCAAGGCAGGCCAAGGTGATCCCGTTCGAGTGCGTGGTGCGCGGCTGGCTCGCCGGATCGGGGCTCGTC
>RFUD01000550.1 GCA_009923125.1 Planctomycetia bacterium | reverse complement strand
ATTCTCCCGCGAGACCTGCGTCAGGCGTTCCGCCTGCTCGAGGCCGGCCTGGGCACGATCACGATCCTGGCGGGTGAGGAATCGCGCCTCCTCGCAGGCGGAAATGAAGTTGGCCTTGGCCACCTCGAGATTGCTCGCCCGCTCCTCGATGATCCGGCCCGAGATCACCCCCCCTTCCCCGAGCTGGCGGGTGCTGGCGTTCACCTTCTCGACGAACAACAGCCGCGAGTAGGCGGCCAGGATCTTCTCGCGGTAGGAGCCGAGCACCCGGTCCTGAAACTGCCGTTCGACCGTGTCGAGGGGCGGATGCGTCGCCAGCGTCCCCAGCAACGCATCGACGTTGTCGGCGATCGTCACCGCCCACTCGGCCGCCTTGCGTTCGATCCGCAGGTCGTCCTCCCGCTTGCGGACGTCGTCCCGCGCGATGCCCACCTCGGGGCTCGACACTTCCGCGAGCGAAGCCCCCTTCGGCACGGTCTGCCGCACCTTCACGAACACCCGCGACACGATGCCCTCGACGGGAGACTCGTAATCGACACGATTGCGGGCGTCGTAATCGAGTCGGCCCGGCACGGTGAGATGCTCCCGCAACTGCCGGATCGCGACCGGCACCAGCTCGATCTCCTTCGCCCCGGCCGATCCGGCCGGCAGCCTGACCACCATCGGTTCCGCCGCGGCCACGCGAGCCTCCGGGGCGACGGCCGGGGCCGGCTCGTGGCCCACCTCGGCGAAGTGGTGCGTGGACAACCACCACCACGCCAGCGCCCCGGCCCCGAGCAGCCCGACGCCCGTCAGGCTCCTGCCCAGCCGGGCCGGTCCACCGCGCCGGGCCTCGTGTGCCGCGCCGCCGGACACCACCGGCGTTACGCCGGCGGCGCCGTCGGAAGGATCGGGGGCGGAGATCGTGGCCATCGGATGGAACCCGGGGAGTCCGCGGGGCGGCGCATCGCGGCGTCACCCTCGCCTGCCGGAAGTCTACACAAGCCGCATACCGGCGGATACGCTCACGGAGCGGGGTTACCGCACCGCGTCCGCCCGCTTCCGGCGGCCTCCACGTCCGTCGCGCCGTATGTCAGCTCCCCGCACGATCCGCATCTTCGACACCACGCTTCGCGACGGCGAGCAGTCGCCCGGCGCGAGCATGAACCTCACCGAGAAGATGGAGGTCGCGCAAGCCCTCGTGCAGCTCGGCGCGGACGTGATCGAGGCCGGTTTCCCGATCGCCTCCCCGGGCGACTTCGAAAGCGTCTTCGAGATCGCCAAGGCCGTGCGTGGCGCGACGGTCTGCGGGCTGGCCCGCTGCAACGACGCCGACATCGACCGGGCCTGGGAGGCGCTCCGGCATGCGGAGGCGGCGCGGATCCACGTGTTCCTGGCCACGAGCGCGATCCACCGCGAGTTCAAGCTGCGGATGACCGAGGACGAGATCGTGGCCCGGGCGGT
>RFUD01000549.1 GCA_009923125.1 Planctomycetia bacterium | reverse complement strand
CGGTACACGAGCGAGAAGTATCGCGAACCGGCGCCGATCGGCCTCCAGATTCATCCGGGCCTCGTGATGAAGGTCGAGTTTCGCGACCTGCGGGCGAAGGCGTTGTAAGCCCGCGCCATCTCGGGGATAGCGGAGCGTCAGGGCTCTCTGTGACAGGTGCCGCGCATGCGCATCGGGTTCATCGGAACGGGGATCATGGGGCGGAGCATGGCGGGGCACCTGCTCGCGGCCGGCCACTCGCTGCACGTATTCAACCGCACGCGGGCCAAGGCGGAGCCGCTCGTCGAGCGGGGCGCACTCTGGCACGACACGCCGGGCGACGTGGCAGCGGCATGCGACGTCGTGATCACGATGGTCGGGCTGCCGACGGATGTGGAAGAGGTGTATTTCGGTGGCCCAGCGGCGGTGCCGACGGGGCAGGGGATCATCGACCGCGCTCGCACCGGCACGGTGCTCATCGACATGACGACGTCGAGCCCGATGCTCGCCGAGCGGATCGCCATGGCGGCGGGCGCTCGCGGGCTGGAGGCGCTCGACGCGCCGGTGTCGGGGGGCGACGTTGGCGCGCGGAACGCGGCGCTCGTGATCATGGCGGGAGGTGATCGCGAGACGTTCGCCCGCGTGCAGCCGATCCTCGGACTTTTGGGAAAGTCGATCACGCACCTCGGGCCGGCCGGCGCGGGGCAGCGGTGCAAGCTCGCCAATCAAGTCGCGGTGGCGATCGGGATGGTGGCGTGGTGCGAGGCGCTCGCCCACGCGCAGGCGGGCGGCCTGGATCCCGCGGCCGTGCAGCAGGTGATCGCGGGCGGTGCGGCGGGCAGTTGGGCGCTCACGAATCTCGCCCCGCGGGCGCTCGCCGGCGACGTCGCGCCGGGCTTCATGGTGAAACACCTGCTCAAGGATCTGGCCATCGCCCGGGAGTGCGCCGCGGCGACGGGGATCGACCTCCCCGGCCTCGCCACAGGCGAGCGGCTGTTCACGATCGCCGCCGAGAAGGGCTGGGCGAGCGATGGCACGCAGGTGCTGTACAGGCTTTATTCTCCATCTGAAGGGCTTCGCCAGCGATCGTCTTCACCGCGGCCGTAGCACGACTCCCGGTCCAGGCCGGGACTCAGCCGCGATCCAGGCCGCCGTCAAGTTCGGCCGGCCAGGGCGACAGGTCGTCGGGCGTGTTGAAGTGGGCGTGGTACCACGCCAACTCCCGCATCCGTTCGGCGTAGGGAAGCCGGGCCCACTGGGCCTTCTCTTCGCCCAAGTCGCGGGCCAGGATCTCGTAATACCGCTCCGGATAGGTGTGGTCGAGCGGATGGCGGCCGTCGCCGGCGGAGTTGGAAGGCTCGTCGACCATGGTGTTCACGGAAGAATGATATCCAACGGCATGGCGATCGTCTCCATCTCCTGCGGCGTGGCCGCCACAATCGCCGCTGCCCGCGTCAGACCGCGA
>RFUD01000548.1 GCA_009923125.1 Planctomycetia bacterium | reverse complement strand
CCCCGAATTGCGGCGACTGATGCGGGAAGGGGTCGCGTACCTCCTCCAGCGGGGCCTCGCCACCGACGACGACCGCGCGTGCACCGAGGCGGAGGGCTGCCTGCCCGACGCCCGACCGGAGCTCGTCAGCGACCGCGCGCTTGCCCGCGGCCAGGACCAGTGCGGCACCGTCGGCGCGGGCAACCACTTCATCGAAGTGCAGGTGGTCGATCGCGTCGAGGACGCCCGGGCGGCCGCCGCCTTCGGCCTGGCCCCCGACCAGGTCTGCGTCCTCATCCATTCCGGCTCCCGCGGCCTCGGCTACCAGGTGTGCGACGACGCCCTGCGGGCCCTCCGCGACGCCCCGACCAGATACGGCATCGTGCTCCCCGACCGCCAGCTCGTCTGCGCGCCGGTCGTGAGCCCGGAGGGGGAGCACTACCTCGGCGCGATGCGGGCCGCCGCCAACTACGCGTTCTGCAACCGCCAACTGCTGATGGCGCAGGTTCGCGACGTCTTCGCCCGCGTCTTCGGCAGGCCGTGGGAAGCACTCGGCATGGAACTCGTCTACGACGTCGCGCACAACATCGCGAAGTTCGAGGAGCACGCCGTCGGCGACGTGCGGAAGGAGGTGTGCGTGCACCGCAAGGGGGCGACCCGCGCCTTCCCGGCCGGCCACCACGACATTCCCGACCGCTACCGGGCGATCGGCCAGCCGGTGATCATTCCGGGCGACATGGGCCGGGCGAGCTGGGTGCTCGTGGGCGGCCCACGGTCGCTCGAGCGGTCGTTCGGCACGACCTGCCACGGCGCCGGCCGCTGCCTGTCGCGCACGGCCGCCACCCGCGCCGCCCGGGGCCGCGACATCCGCCGCGAGCTCGAGCGGAGCGGCGTGATCGCCCGCAGCCGCAGCCGCGAGGGCCTCGCCGAGGAGCAGCCCTCCGCCTACAAGGACGTGGACCTCGTCGTGGACGTCGTCCACCGCGCGGGCCTGTCCACGAAGGTCGCCCGCCTGCGTCCCCTGGGTGTGATCAAGGGGTGACACGCGGGGGGCCCGTCGCCCACCCGGACCCGTCGCGCTCAATACCCCTCGCGGCTCGCGCCGCCGTCGAGGATCGTGGCGGCGTCGCCGACGCCGAGCCTGCGGCAGCCCATGTCGAGATACATGACCGCGTCGTCCCACGAGCGGATGCCGCCGGAGGCCTTCACCCCCAGCCGTCCGCCGACCGCATCGAGCATGATCCGTACCACCTCCGGCGTGGCGCCGCCGACACGCACTTTCGCATCGCCTATACCGTGAGCGATGCGGTGCTCGACCGCGGCATCGCGGCCCTGTGCCGGCTCGCGGAGACCGCCTGACCCATGCCCAACCGCACCGTCCGCGACGTGGCGGCGTCGCTCGACCACGCGGTCCTCAGGCCGTCCTTCACCGCCGCCGATCTGGCCGCGCAGGCGGCGATGTGCG
>RFUD01000547.1 GCA_009923125.1 Planctomycetia bacterium | reverse complement strand
TCACCAGCCGGCCGCCGGGCCTGCTCCCGCCCCTCGTGGCCGGCGACGAGGGGCAGTTCGTGGTCGGCCGCGGGCATGCCGCGGCCACCAGTCGCGAAGCCTATCTGCTGGCGTGGGGCCTGGCCTACGACCTCACGCTCGGCGCGCCGGTGCTGTCGGCCCCGGCGCTGGCCGCGCTGGCCGCGGCGAACGGGGATCGCACGGTCGGTTTCGAACGGCTCGTGGGGATGCCGATCGCCGCGTTCGAGACCGGCTGGCGGGACCGCATGCTGACCCTGGCCCGCCGCGCCCCGCGGCTCACGACGACGTCGGGCGTCCCGGCGGGCGGGCCACCCGTTCCAGCGACCGGCGCAGCGACTCCAACCGCACAGGATCGGTGATCTTTCGGCCCTGTTCGTCGGTGACGTGGAACGCATCGACGACCTGGTCGAGATACGTGCCGATCTTCGCGGCCCGCACCGAAATGCCCGCGTCGAACAACGCCTTGGCGATCATGTACAGGAGGCCCACGAAGTCGTGCGCGAACACCTCGAGGATCGTGGTGGCGTCGGAACTCTCGTTGTCGAACAGGATCCGCGCCGGCAGCGGTGCGACGGGCGGGGGCAGGGGGGCGAACGGGTTCCACAGCCGGGTGAACGTCGGCGGCGCGTCGGCTTTCACGGCGGCCCGGATCGCCGCCGTGATGTCGGCGAGCCGATCGGCCGGAGGCTCGCCCGCGTAATCCGGGTCGTGCACGACGAAGTGGTCGAGGACGAGGCCTCCGGACAGCGTGTTGATGTCGGCGGCCAGAATCTCCAACCGCTCCGCGGTGATCGCCCCGGCGACCCGGTGGAAGATTCCCGGGGCCACGCTTTCGCGGGTGCCGACCGCGATCGCGACGGTGGAGGTCTCCGGCTGCCAGCGGGCCGAGACGATGACGCCCCGCTCGGGCAGCCGGGTCAACTGTCGGAGCTCGTCGATGATCCGCCCCGGCTCCGTGTCGCGAAGGTACGCCCGCGGGAGTTCGCGGGCGAGCTCCACGACGGGGTCGTCGGCGTCGAGGTCGGCCAGAAGACGCCCCAGCGCGGCCCCGTGCCGTTCGGCGGCGGCCGACGGGCTCTCCCCGTCGAGCACGCCGAGGGTGCGAAAGTAGAGATCGCCCAGCAGGTCCGACTTCCAGCGATTCCACGTGCCGGGCCCCACCGCGGCCACGTCGGCGGCGGTGAGCACCGTCAGCATGCGCAGCACCTCGGGCGAGCCCACCTCGCGGGCGAACCCGGCGACGATGCTCGGGTCCCCGACGTCGCGGCGAAAGGCGATGTGCGCCATCGCCAGGTGACGGTGGACGAGAAATTCGAGGATCTGCGCCTCCTCGGCGGCCAGCCCGAACCGCGCGCCGACGTCGCGGGCGATGCGGGCGCCGACCTCGCTGTGGTCCTCGACGAACCCCTTGCCGAGGTCGTGAATGAGCAGCGCGAGCAGCACC
>RFUD01000546.1 GCA_009923125.1 Planctomycetia bacterium | reverse complement strand
CCGATCGCCGTCGTCCTCGCCGCGGGCCGGGGCACCCGCATGGGCAGCGATCTGCCGAAAGTGCTGCACGAGGCCGCCGGCAAGGCGCTCGTGACCTGGGTGCTCGAGGCCCTCGCCGCCGCCGGCGTGCAGGATCGGATCGTGGTCGTCGGCCACGGGGCCGACCTGGTGCGGCGGGCCATCGCCGGCACGCCCGGCGTGTCGTTCGCGCTGCAACGGGAGCAGCGCGGCACGGGCGACGCCGTGGCGGCGGCCGCCGACGAGATCCGTGCCCTGATCGCCGCCGACGCTCCCGGCAGCCGCCGGCCGGTGGTGGTCGTGTGCGGCGATTCGCCGATGCTTCGCGTGGAGAGCCTGACCGGGCTGCTCTCGGCATGGTCGGCCCGCGGGGCCGCGTGCCTGCTCGGCACCGCCGTCACGGACGACCCGACCGGCCTCGGGCGCATCGTCCGTGACGCGAGCGGCCGATTCCGCAGGATCGTGGAACAGAAGGACGCCACGGCCGAGGAGCGGGTGATCCGCGAGGTCAACATGAGCACGTACGTGTTCGAGGCCCACGACCTGCTCCGCGCACTCGCCGCGCTGCGGCCCGACAACGCCGCCGGCGAGTACTACATCACCGATTGCCCCGGCATGCTGCTCGACGCCGGATGCCTCGTGGACGCCGTCCCCTGCCTCGACGCGAGCGAGACGCTGTCGGTCAACACGCCGGAACAACTCGCCGCCGTCGCCGCGGCCCTGCACACCCGCACCTTGCACAACCGCACCTCGCGAGGGACAGTGCCGTCATGAACGACCTCAAGATCTTCGCCGGCCCGGCCAACCAGCCGCTCGCGCAGGACATCTGCCGGTACCTGAACCTGCCGATGGGCAAGCTGTCGCTCGGGAGGTTTCCCGACGGCGAGATCTCCTGCAAGATCGACGAGGACGTCCGTGGTCGCGACGTGTTCATCGTCCAGCCCACGTCGCCGCCCGTGAACGAGCATCTCATGGAGTTGCTCGTGATGATCGACAGCTTCAAGCGGGCGAGCGCCTACCGGCTCACTGCGGTGATCCCCTACTTCGCCTACGCCCGGCAGGATCGGAAGGACTCCGGCCGCGTGCCGATCACGGCCAAGCTCGTGGCGAACCTGATCACCCGGGCCGGCGCCGACCGCGTGCTGGCGATGGACCTCCACGCCGCCCAGATCCAGGGATTCTTCGACGTGCCGGTGGACCACCTGTACGCGGCCCCGGTGCTCAACAACCACTTTCAGACGCTCGACCTGCGGCCCGACGAGATCGTGGTGGTGAGCGCCGACGTCGGCGGCATCAAACGGGCGGTGGGCCATGCGAATCGCTTCCACGCCCCGCTGGCGATCATCGACAAGCGGCGGCTGTCGGCGGACACCACGAAGAGCGCCAACATCATCGGCGCCAGCGTCGAAGGGAAGGTGGCCCTGATGTTCGACGACATGATCAGCAC
>RFUD01000545.1 GCA_009923125.1 Planctomycetia bacterium | reverse complement strand
CGCCGGACGTTCGCTGCGGGCCTCCAGCCCTCCGCTCACTCGACTCCGACTGCGCTTCGCCATCCTGGCTCCGCTTGTCTGCGTACGCCGGCTCGACGGTAGGGGTAACCCCTCGCCTCCCGCTGTCCATCGAGCACGGCGCATCGGCCACCGACCTCGCAGCAGCGGTCCGCCTCGATCACGTTCCGTGCCCACCTTGCGGAGCCGGGAGAGCAAAGGCCGGATCTTCCGCAGGAACTTCATTCCCTGCACGTCCTGATCACGGATCTCACGCTTCCTACGTCCGGTCATGGCGGCACGATAACGCCAGCAGGACCAGAGCGCAAGTTCCCTATCTTCGCAATCACCGGAAGGTCCGATGCGCAAATCTCGTGCCGAACAGGATTGCCAGCCAGGGCTCACCAGCGGCCCATCGATCGGAAAACGGTCACGCAACTGCCATTGGCCGTCCGATCCTCCCATCCTTCGGCAGGAACCGGGGCTGGCAGGCCCTTCTCGTCGGCGGCGGGTCAGGACGGTATAACTGTGGCGGTTGTGACGGCTCGGCCGGTGGGCGTGGCCCCCCGGCCTTTTCTGGGTCGGACTTTGTGACAGATTTCACGAAGTCCTGTCCCACGGCCGATTTTCACACGTGCGTGGTCGTCGGGAGCCGTTCCCGCGCGGTCGCGAACGCCCTTCGACCGAGGCTCGAGCCCACCATGGACGCCATCCTGCCAGTCCTGCTCTTCGTCGCCATCGCGGCGGCGGTGTCGGTCGGCCTGGTGGTCGCCGCGGGACTCGTGGGCCCGAAGCGGACCAGCGCCGTCAAGGAGATGCCGTACGAGAGCGGCATGGACCCCGTCCACGACACGCGTCGGCGGTTCGACGTGCGGTTCCACCTGGTCGCGATCACGTTCCTCGTGTTCGATGTCGAACTGCTGTTCCTCTATCCGTGGGCGGTGGCCAGCCGCTCGCGGGCCGGGATCGACTCGGCCGTCACCGACGGCCTGGTGTCGGGCCGGGGCCTCGTCTTCGCCGGCGCGATGGCGTTCATCGCGCTGGTGGTCGTCGGATTCGCCTACGACTGGCGCAAGGGGGTGTTTCGATGGCGGTGACGTCGCCGAAGCTCGAGCTTCCAGAGAACGTGTTCGTGAGCAAACTCGACGAACTGGCCAGCTGGTGCCGCAAGAACAGCCTGTGGCCGATGCCGTTCGCCACGGCCTGCTGCGGCATCGAACTGATGGCCACCGGCGCGAGCAAGCACGACCTCGCACGGTTCGGGGCCGAGGTGTTCCGCTTCAGCCCGCGGCAATGCGACCTGATGATCGTCGCCGGCCGCGTCGTGATGAAGATGCTGCCGGTGCTCCAGCGGATCTGGCTGCAGATGCACGAGCCCAAGTGGTGCATCTCGATGGGCGCCTGCGCCAGCACGGGCGGCGTGTTCGACACCTACGCGGTCGTCCAGGGGATCGACCGCTTCATCCCGGT
>RFUD01000544.1 GCA_009923125.1 Planctomycetia bacterium | reverse complement strand
CGGCCCGAAAAACAAGATCGCCACGAACGAGGCGAGAGGCGCGAGCCACGCCAGGCCGAGCAGCAGCGGGAGTTGGGCGGCGAGGTCCATGAGAGGGTCCGGAAACTGTGGGCATCAGCCCTTGAGGTCGTCCGCCCGATCCACATCGACCGTCGAGTGGTTGTTGTAGAACGCGAGTGTGATCGCCAGCGCGACGGCCGCCTCCGCGGCGGCGAGCAGGATCACAAACAGGGCGATCACCTGTCCGTCGATGCCAAGCGACGTCGCGCCCTCTCCACGCAGGTAGGGGGATGAGAAGGCGACAAAGTTGACGTTCGCCCCGTTGAGCACCAATTCGATGCCCATCAACACGCCCAGGGCATTCCGCTTCACCGCCATGCACACGATGCCGGCCGTGAACAGGATCGCCCCCACCACGAGGTAGTGCGTCACGCTCACGCCGTCACCGGCGGCGACGAGCGGCACCAGCGTGGCGAGTGACGGCAGAATCATCGAGAACCTCCCGCCGTCAGGGCCGAGGCCGGGCTGGAGGCCCGCCGTCGCGCGTCGAGCGGCGACGCGACCGATGCCGCGACCTCGATCGCCCGCGGCGTCCGCCGCCGCTTCGCGCGGGCCAGATAGGCCGCCCCCACGAGCACGACGAGGAGATGGACCGACACGATCTCGAACGGCAGCAGGTAGCCGCTGCGCACGCCCCGCGGCCCGCCGTCAGACGGGGCATCCACCCGCACCCCCACGAGCGCGACGCCGATCACCTCGCCGAGGGCCGGCCGACGCCAGGCCTCGACCGAGAACGCGGCCTGGAGCAGGAGCGCAAGCAGCGAAGCGGCGACGATGCCCGCGAGCACACGGTCGCCGGCCGACGTCTTGATCGACACGAACGGCGCCTGCGCGGTGAGCATCACGCCGAACACGAGCAGCACGAGCGTGCCGCCGACGTAGATCATGAGCTGCATCGCCCCGATGAATTCAGCGCCCGCCAGGAAGAACAGGCCCGCGGTGGCCCCGAGCGAGAGCACGAGGTACAAGGCCATGCGGACGACGTTGTCGGCGAGCACGACCCCCACGGCGAACCCGCAGGCGAGCACGGCGAACACGTAGAACAACAGCGTGTGAAAGTTGACCGCCGCCAGCATCAGACACCCGCTCATGGCCGCACCTCGGCCATGGCCTGGGCGGGGGCGTTCGCGGGACGCGAGGCGGCTCCGCCCGGACCCTCGATCCAACCCTCGCGAATCTCACCCGCCGGACGGGAGACGCCCGGCACGAGGCCGCCCGGAAGGAACAACTGCCAGAGCATCGCCCCGGCGAACATCGCGGCCGCGATCGGCGTGCAGTACTTCAGGCAGGTCGTCATCACCTGATCGATCCGCAGCCGCGGCAGCGTCCAGCGAATCCACATCATGACGAGCACGCCGAGCGCGGCCGCGATGTTCGCCGGGGCGATGCTCTGGCAGTTGTTCCTTCC
>RFUD01000543.1 GCA_009923125.1 Planctomycetia bacterium | reverse complement strand
GGGCGGACGATCAGCACGGCCCGCGGCATCTGGCTTCCCGCGGGCGTGATCGCTCTCCTGGCCGCGCACTATGCGCTCGCCTACAGCGCCACGCTCGGGGCCTGCACCACGTTCGACGAGCCGCTCCATATGGTGGCCGGCGTCGCCTACTGGACGCTCGACGACTACCGGCTCCAGCCTGAGAATGGCAACCTGCCGCAGCGGTGGTGTGCCATCCCGCTCCTGTTCATGAACCTCGCCTTTCCGACGCTCGACCAGCCACTCTGGCAGGAGAGCGAGGCCGTCCTTCTGGGCCGCCAGTATCTCTACACCTGCGGCAACGACCCGCAGGCGATGCTCGCCGCCTCCCGGGCGATGGCCACGGTCTGGTCCACGGCGCTGTGCCTCGTCGTCTTCCTCTGGTCGCGGTCGATCTTCGGTACGTCAGGGGGCTTCGTGTCGCTGGCCCTCGCGGCCTTCTGGCCAGCGCTCGTGGCCCACGGGCCGCTCGCCACGAGCGACGCCTGCGGCGCGCTCTTCTTCGCGGTCGGCGCCTGGTCGCTGTGGGAACTGTTTCAGCGGATCACGCCCGGCACGCTCGCCGCCGCGTTCTTCGCGATCGGCATCGCGCCGATCGCCAAGCATTCGAGCGTGATGCTCGCCCCGCTGGCGCTGGTCTATCTCGTCGCGATCGCCGCCCTCGGCAGGCCGCTCGTCATCGATCTCGGTCCCTGGAAGACGGTCGTCCGAGGCCGTGGGCCGCGAACCGCCCTGGCCCTGGCGTCGCTCCTGGTTCCGCTCGCCGGCGCCGTGTTCTTCATCTGGGCATCGTGCGGGTTTCGCTACGACGTCGCCGGCCCGGGCTGCGGCCCGCAGAAGTTCCGCCGCTACGAGACGCTCGCCTCGTGCAACGAGCACGCCGGCACGATCGGCAGGCTCTGCGACCTGCTCGCTGCGTGGCGGCTGCTGCCGGAGGGCTGGCTCTATGGGATGAGCTACGTCGGGGCCACGGTCCGGATCCGCAATGCCTTTGCCATCGGGAGGTATTCGATCGACGGCTGGTGGTGGTATTTTCCGCTCTGCTTCGCGATCAAGAACACGCTGCCTGCGCTCGGCCTGTCGCTGTGGGGAGTCGGTATCGCCGTCCGCCGCATCTGCCAGACAGTCTGCGGTCACCTTCCGCTCGATCGGGCCGCCTACGCGAGCCTCGCGCCGCTCGGGATCCTCGTCGTCCTCTGGCCGACGTTCCTCACGAGCCATCTCAATATCGGGGAGCGGCACATGCTGCCGTCCTACCCGGCGCTCATGGTGCTGGCCGGTGGCACGGTCTTTGCCATTGCATCCCCATGGCTCCGCCGGGGCCTCGTGCTGCTGCTCGCCCTGCATGCGTTCGATGTCGCGAGCCGCTGGCCATCGTCACTGGCCTACTTCAATCAGATCGTGCCCCGGGGCCGCGAGTATCAGTGGCTCGTGGACTCGAACCTCGACTG
>RFUD01000542.1 GCA_009923125.1 Planctomycetia bacterium | reverse complement strand
ACAGATGAACAGGATCTGGCTGGTGTCGATCTGGATGCAGTCCTGGTAGGGATGCTTGCGGCCCCCCTGGGGCGGCACGTTGGCGACCGTGCCCTCGAGCATCTTGAGCAGCGCCTGCTGCACGCCCTCCCCCGAGACGTCGCGGGTGATCGACACGTTCTGGCTCGTCTTGCCGATCTTGTCGATCTCGTCGATGTACAGCACGCCGCGCTGGGCGGCCTCGATGTCGAAGTCGGCGGCGTTGAGCAGCTTCAGCAGGAGGTTTTCCACGTCCTCGCCGACGTAGCCCGCCTCGGTGAGCGTCGTCGCGTCACCGATGGCGAACGGCACGTTGAGGATCTTGGCGAGCGTCCGGGCCAGCAGCGTCTTGCCGCAGCCGGTGGGGCCGAGCAGCAGGATGTTCGACTTCTCGACCTCCACGTCGGTGCCCTCGCTGCCGAGCGTCAGTCGCTTGTAGTGGCTGTTCACCGCGACGGCCAGCACACGCTTGGCGTGCTCCTGGCCGATCACGTACTCGTCGAGGTGGGCCACGATCTCGCGCGGCGAGGGGATCGACGAGAACAACTGCTTGCTCGTCCCCCGACGGCGCTTCTCCTGGTCGAGGATCGACTGGCAGAGTTCGATGCACTCGCCGCAGATGTAGACGTCCCCCGGCCCCTCGACGAGCGGGCCGACATCCCGGTAGCTCTTGCGGCAGAAAGAGCAGAAGGCGTTTTTCTTGGTCGTGCCACCCGTGCCGCGGCGTCCGAGATTGTTGACGTCTTTGCCTGAAGGCATGTCGTTCGTTCCCTTTCCGGTCCCCTGCGGGTCGGGGCATCCCTCGACGGTTCAGTGGATCAGCCCACGCGCCGGACGTTCGGCGCGTGCCCGTCGTCCGCCCCGGGGGCGGCACGGCCGGCATCGTGGTCGATGCGCGGCTCGACGAGTGTCTTTATCTTTCGGTATTCCTCGGCCGTCAGCACACCCTTGTCGCGGAGATTCCTGTATCCGGCAAGCGTGGTTTCCCAGGAGCCCTGGTCGGCGTCGGCCCGCCGAAACCTCGCGCGGATGGTCACCAACACGATCACACCCACGGCGACGAAGGCCGTGAGCCCCAGGGCGCTGATCAAAAAACTCTGCATGGTCGGCGGAAACTCCCCGGTGCGACCCGGTCGCGTGCGGCCTCCCGGCACCCTTCCATCGGCTCGCCGTCCTGTCGCTTCCCAGTAGCGGGATTATGCCAGCCCCGCGAAGACCGGGTCCAGCGAATGGCCGCCCAGACCACCCAGCCTCGCCCGCCGCCGCAGGCAGCACGTCTTCGCGAGGCCGGCCGACCCGACCCGCGAATCTGGGGCGAGTGTGACCCGGCGGGGCCGAACGACATGACTGTGACGCCTGCGACGGTCGATCCATGCGGACATGGCAGTGGTCTCTCAACCCGAAACATCACCCGGCCGGACACGGCCGCCGGGCCGGCGGCGCCGTTGGAC
>RFUD01000541.1 GCA_009923125.1 Planctomycetia bacterium | reverse complement strand
GTAAACCAATCTGTATCTGGTATTCCTACACTAGTTACAACTCCAATAGTGTTATATACAGAACTTGTTGAAGAAGTTGATAATACATAACTACCAGTTGAAGTTATAGTTAAAAAATTTCCTTCTGAAAAAGTATTTGAGGCTTGATAAGCTCTTACATATGATGTAAAATAGTTTCTACTTCTAAAACGGTTAATCAAGTCTGTTACAAAGTTATTACTTATTTGATTTGTTAAAAATTGATCAATTTCCATTAATACAGGAAGACCATCATCTCCTAATTCAAACACAATTGTATCTAAAGCTGTATTTATACCTTGAGTATTAGGGTCTAATCCTCCTAAACCATCGGCTCCTGAATAATTATCAACATCAATAACATCCATTTCAATAGAAGTTGAATTTTGTGATACAATATTTATAATTTCAAAGCATACACCATAGGCTACATTTGCAATCCACATTCCAACCTTAATATATGTAGGGTCTGGATAGAGATAGTTTATAGGACAAACAGAAGTATTAACAATACCGCAAACAACTCTCAAAACAGTTTGACCATTTATAGGACTTAAAGGGCTTGATAAAGCACTTGTTGTATATAAAGCTAAATTTAATGGAGGATTTGGACGAGACATCTTATTTTATATTCTAAACAATATAAAATAATATTTTATTAAGTTTTCGACCTCAATAACTTATATATAAAGTTGATGCCAATACTGGGACTCCGACCGGGAAAAATGTTGTATTTGCAGAAGTTATACCACTTCCTCCTATACCTAGAATAGAGTTTGTAGCATTTAATATATTAATTGAATTAGAACGCCATTGAACTTGTAATTGTGTTCCACCAACACCTATAATTTCAACCAAGGAATAGTAATTTGCATTAGCTGAACCATTAGTAACATTTACACTTTTAACAATAATACATCTTGGGGTTGGAGCTCCTGTTGTATAAGATAATTGAACACTTGTTCCTAAAGCTGTATAAGTATAACCTGTTATTTGACCTAAATTTGTACCTGTATAACTACGATTTAAATTAGTTCCATCATTTGTAAAATACATATCTATTTGTCCTGTTGTTATGAAACTTCCAACTAATACAGGACCAGTAGGACCAGCATTACCTTGATTACCTTGAAAACCAATAGCACCTTGTAAACCAATTATACCCTGATTACCTTGATTACCTTGAAAACCAATAGCACCAGTAGGGCCAATTAAACCTTGAAATCCTTGAAAACCAATAGCACCTGTAACACCTATCAAACCTTGAAGACCTTGATTTCCTTGCAATCCTTGATATCCTTGATAACCTATATCACCTGTGGCTCCTCTTAAACCTTGAACTCCTTGATAACCTTGAAATCCTTGAAGTCCTTGAACTCCCATAGGTCCTTGTAATCCTTGGTATCCTTGCAATCCTTGAAAACCTTGCAAACCAATAGGTCCTTGTAATC
>RFUD01000055.1 GCA_009923125.1 Planctomycetia bacterium | reverse complement strand
GAAGGCGTCGTGCACCCGGTCGAGCACGATCACGCGGGAGCAGGCGGAGCACTTCTGGCCCTGGAATCCGAACGCGCTCTGGACGACGGCCGCCACCGCCTCGTCGAGATCGGCGTCGTCGTCCACGATGATCGCGTTCTTGCCGCCCAGTTCGGCGATCACCCGCTTCACCAGCCGCCCGCCCGCCGCCGACGCCTCGGCGGCCCGACGGTTGATTTCGAGCCCCACGGCCCGCGAGCCCGTGAAGGCGACGAGCGCCGTCTCCGGATGCTCGACGAGCGCCGGCCCCACGCTCTCGCCCCGCCCGGGCAGGAAGGCGACCGCGGCCGGCGGCACTCCGGCGGCGAGCAGGATCTCGTGCAGCGTCCAGCCGACGAGCGACGACTGCTCCGCCGGCTTCATCACCACCGTGTTGCCCGTGACAAGCGCGGCGGCGGTCATGCCGGCGAGGATCGCGAGCGGAAAATTCCAGGGCGCGATGACCACGGCCACGCCGCGCGGCAGGTAGCCGCTGGCATTCTCCTCCCCCGGCACGTCCACGTGCCGGGGCCGCCCCAGCCGCTCGGCCTCGCGGGCGTAGTACTCGCAGAAATCGATCGCCTCGGCGACGTCGGCATCGGCCTCGCGCCATCCCTTGCCGACCTCCGCGATCTCGAGTGCCGCGAGTTCGAACCGCCGCCGCCGCATGAGCGCCGCCGCCTGGCGCAGGATCGCCGCCCGGCCGGCGAAGCCTCGCCTCCGCCACGCGTCGAGCGCGCCGCGGGCCACATCGACGGCCCGACGGGCGGCATCGGCGTCGGCCGCCGCGACCCGCGCGACGAGCCTGCCGTGCGCGGAGGGATCGTGGCGATCGAACGTGTCGGTCGTCGTCGCGCGGACGCCGTCGATGACCAGCGGCACGTGCACGGGCCCCGCCGCGAACCGGCGGTCGGCCGCGACGATCTCGCGTTCGAGCGCCGCGCGGACCTCGGCGACCGAGAAGTCGGCGAGCGGCTCGTTGCGAAACGCGCCGGCGTCGGCGTCGGTCGTGGCGCGGGGCGGCGGCCCATCCGACCGGTTCGCGGCCCCGCCCGTCGCTGCCCGCGGCGGCGCCGGCGGCGCGAGGAGCGTCTCGGGCGGCACGTGCTTCACGAAGCCGGCGCGGAGAAACGAGTCGTTCGACGAGTTTTCGAGCAGGCGGCGCACGAGATAGGCCATCCCGGGCACGAGCTCGCCGTAGGGCATGTACACGCGCAGCCGCCAGCCCGCCCCGGTGACGGCCGCCTTTTCCGGGTCGCCCATCCCGTGCAGCATCTGCATCTCGATGCCGCGCCGGTCGAGGCCGAGGTGCTCCGCCACCGCCATGCCGTGGGCGAGCGACCGTAGATTGTGGCTGCCGAGCGCCGGCCGCAGCACGTCCGCATGCTCGATGAGGTAGCGGGTGGCCGCCTCGAAGCAGGCGTCGGTCCGCCACTTCTCCCGCCACACCGGGACCGGCCAGCCGGCCGCGCGGGCATGGATCGTCTCGGCGTCCCAGTAGGCGCCCTTGACGAGCCTGATCCACACCGGCGTGCCGCGGGCCCGGGCCCACGCCGCGAGCGCCTCGAGGTCGCGGGGGGCGTCGCGGAGGTAGGCCTGCACCACGACACCGCAATCGGGCCAGTCGCGAAACTCCGGCTCGGCGGCGATCTGCCTGAAGATCGCGAGCGCGAGGTCCTTCGTCGCATGGTGCTCCATGTCCACGTGCACCTGCGCGCCCCGCTCCCGGGCCAGCCGCCACAGCGGCCGCAGCCGCGCGAGCACACGCTCGCACGTGCCGCGGGGATCGACGGCGTCGAACTGGCTGTCGAGGGCCGAGAGCTTGAGCGACACGTTCACCCGCGGCAGCGGACCGTCGGGCCCGTCGTCAACGAGCGGGTCGTGCGGCCAACGGGCGGCCTGGGGTGGAAGGTCGTGGAGCAGCCTCACGTAGGCGGCCGCATAGGCATCGGCCTCGTCGTCGCTGGTCACGGCCTCGCCCAGCAGGTCGAGCGTGAATGCCCGATGGTGCCGCCGCTCGGCGAGTGCGGCGGCGGCGGCCTCGTCGGGATTGGACCCGGCGACGAATCGCCGGGCCTGGGCGAGCGTTGCGGCCCGCACGGCCCGGGCGGCCAGCGGCGCCAAAACACCGCTGCGGGCGGCCTGGATCGCCATGCGGAGCGCCGGCGGAAGCCGCTCGACGACGCCGTCGTCGAGATATTCGCGGACGTGCCGATCGAGGGCGGCCGGGTCCTCGAGCATCGGCATGCAGTCGACGAGTCGAAACAGCCGCACCTTGAGCTCGTCGTGCTGCGTGGCCCATTCCCCGGCCTGCTGCACCCACCAGTCGGTCGAGACCGGCGTCGGCTGGGCGGCGAGGGACTCGGCGAGAAGCCGCCGCCCGATCGACTGCGTGGCGGTCTCGATGGCCTCGAGATCAGCCCCCGTGAGGCGGCTGGGGAAGGCTTGGGGCAGGTCCTTCGCGGCAGACATCGGCGGCCTCCGGACGAGCGCGTCGCGACACGAAACGGCGTACCACAAGTCTATCAGAACACTCGGCTTACGTGCCGCCCGCCGGGCCCGCGCGGGCGCCCGGTAAACGGTTTTCCA
Organism: Planctomycetia bacterium; assembly: GCA_009923125.1. Lineage (GTDB taxonomy): Bacteria > Planctomycetota > Planctomycetia > Pirellulales > UBA1268 > RGVT01. The sequence goes on along the minus strand of RFUD01000055.1, from coordinate 7,329 downwards.
GCGGCCCTGTGGTAGACTGCACCCCACGGATGCGGGCGCGTGGTTCGCCCGCCGACTCTCCGCAAGGCATCGGCCGCCCGTGACCTCCCCGGCAGGACACTCCCTCGACCCGTTGGCGACCCGTCTGGAAACCCGCGGCCCGGTGGTGCTCCCGGCCCTGTTGCTGTGCGACTTCGGCCACCTGGCGCGGGAGGTGGAACGCCTGGAGGAGGCCGGCGCGGCGGCCCTGCACCTCGACGTGATGGACGGCCGGTTCGTACCGCAGCTGACCTACGGGATGGTCGTGGTGGAAGCGGTCCGGCGGGCCGCCAAGGTGCCGCTCGAGGTGCACCTGATGGTCGAGCGACCCGAGCGGTCGATCGCCGACTACGCCCGGGCCGGCGCGGACATCGTCACCGTGCATGTCGAGGGGCTGACCGACCCCGGGGCGACGCTGGAGACGATCGCCGGCCTCGGGGCGAAGGCCCATCTCGCACTCAGCCCCGACACGCCCGTGGAGCGGGTGGAGCCCTATCTCGACCGCTGCGACGGCGTGCTGGTGATGAGCGTCGAGCCCGGGTACGGCGGGCAGCGTTTCAATCCCGTCGCCCTGGAGAAGCTGTCGTCGCTCGCCGCCGTGCGGCGTCAACGCAACGCCGGCTTCCGCCTCTGCGTCGACGGCGGCATCTCGACCGAAACGGTCGGCCCCGTCGCCGCCGCGGGCGCGGAACTGATCGTGGCCGGCAGCGCCGTCATCCGGGCGCAGAACTACGCCCACGCCATCACCGAACTCGAACAGCTCGCGCGGGAGGCCGCGTGACGATCATGCACCCCGGAGACCTCACCTCCTGATGGCCGATTCCCTCGTCGTGATTCGTGCGGGAACGACCGACTACGACCTGCAGGGCCGCATTCGCGGCACGCTCGACATGCCGCTGGCGGCCGAGGGCGTGGCCGAAGCGCGGGCCCTGGCGACGCGGCTCGCCGCCTCGCCCATCGACGCCCTCTACGTGGCGCCCGACAGGGCGTCGCTCGAGACCGCCCGCCACGCCCTCGGTGGTCTCGGCCTGCGGCCCCGGCAGCTCGACGACCTGGCGAACTTCGACCAGGGGTTGTGGCAGGGGATGCTCGTGGACGACATCCGCGTGAAGCAGCCCCGCGTCTACCGGCAGTGGCAGGACAACCCGTGGGCGGTGTCGCCACCGGACGGGGAACTGCTGGAGGAGGCCTGCAGCCGTGTCGAATCGGCGCTCGCGGCGCTGCGGCGGCGGCATCCCCGCGGTCGCATCGCGGTGGTGGTGCCCGCACCGCTCGACCAGGTGGTGCGCTGGCTCACCGCCGGCGCCGCCATCGACGACCTGTGGTCGCGCGGGCCCGCGGAGTCGGCCGTCGTCGAAGTGCCGCTCGCGGCCCAGTGGCGTCCAGCGGCACGGCTGCAGCGGGCCCGGGCGTGAGCCGGCGCAGCGTCGCCCGACCACCGCGGATACACTGACGACGCGTCGGCCAGGGATGGCCCCGCCACATTCGGAGATCGGACAGGAGCGAGCGATGGAACGTGTGAGTCACGCCACGGCCCGCCCCAAGCGGGGCGTCCCCGAGGGGCTGTGGCTGAAGTGCGACGGTTGCCAGGCCACGATCTACCGGAAAGAGGCCGAGGAGCTCCTCAACGTCTGCCCCCAGTGTGGCTTCCACTGGTATGTGTCCGCCGCCCAGCGGATCGCCCAACTGCTCGACAGCGGCACGTTCGAGGAGTGGGACGCCCACCTGCGGCCCACCGACCCGCTGGGGTTCAGGGACAAGCGTCCCTACGCCGACCGTCTCGTGGCCGAGCAGAAGCGGACGGGGCTGTCCGACGCGGCGCTCACGGGTGGCGGCATGATCCGCGCCCGGCGCGTGGCCGTGGGCGTCACCGACTCGTCGTTCATCATGGGCAGCATGGGGAGCGTCGTCGGGGAGCGGCTCGCCCGGCTGGTCGAGCGGGCGACGGCCCACAAGCTGCCGCTGATCATCGTCAGCGCGTCCGGCGGCGGAGCCCGCATGCACGAGGGCATCCTGTCGCTCATGCAGATGGCGAAGGTGTCGGCGGCCCTGGCCCGCTACTCGCAGGCCGGCGGCCTGTTCATCTCCGTGCTCACCAACCCCACGATGGGCGGCGTGGCGGCGAGCTTCGCCTCGCTCGGTGATCTCTGCTTCGCCGAGCCGCGGGCCCTGATCGGCTTCGCCGGCCCGCGCACGATCAAGGCCACGATCCGCGTGGAACTGCCGAAGGGCTTCCAGACGAGCGAGTTCCTGCTCGAGCACGGCTTCATCGACCGGATCGTGGCCCGCAAGGATCTCAAGAGCGAGATCGCCCGCGCGATCGACTACTGCGGCGGCTGATGCGCAAGCCGCGGCGTGGCACTCTGCGGCACTACTTCTCCTGCAGCTCGACGACGCGCAGCATCGACGGCTCGGGCCAGGGCTCGGGCCGCGGTTTGTCGCGGTTCGCCCCGAGCGTCTCCCAGCGGAGGATGAACCGCCGTCCCGGCTCGCCCGACGCGCCGGCGTCGTCGGCGTAGCGCGGCTTCATCTCGGGAAACTTCGACTCCACCTTCCACAGGCTGCGAGGGTAGTGCGGCTTCGCCGGCTCGGTGCGGAGCACCGCGAGCGTCTCCTCGTCGAGCACCCACACGCCCGAGCCCTCCTTCACGTGGCCGAACTCGAGCCGCAGTTCCCCCTCCTTGCCCGGCTCGACGGCCCCGAGGTGGATGTCGTACCGCGGCAGCGAGCCGCCCCCCTCGAGTTCGAAGCGATGATCCCAATCGCTGAGCTGCACGACCTTCCACACCGTACCCGAGCGGCGGGCCACGAACGCCTGGGAATTGCCCGACGGATCGTATTTGAAGTAGGAGAGGAGAGGGCGTTTCCGGGAGTCGAATCCGACCCGCCCCGAGCCGTTGAGGAGCCCTCCGCCCACCGGGATGCGATCGACGATCACGCCGGCGGTGTCGAGCGTGATCGGCAGCGTGATCGGCCGGCCGGAGGCGGTCAGCCAGTGGGCGAGGTCGCGGCTTCGCGCGTACGAGAGATCGTGGTTCGCGGCCGCGTCGGGCGCTTCCCGCCACACCCACGACATGTGAAACGCCCCGTCCGGCCCGGCGACGGGAGTCAGCGGGTAGGCATTGCGTTTCTTTTCGCCGTCGAAGACGGGCGAGTCCACCAGCCGCCGCCATGACCGGGCCTTGGCGTCGTACACGTTGAGGAACGTGCTGCCGTCGCCGCTCCGGCCCGAGCGATACTGGAACACGAGTCGGCCGTCGGCCAGTTTCATGAACACCGGATACGTGCATTGCTCCTCGTCGCGGCCCACCATCGCCGCGACTGGCTCGAAGGTGTCGATCGCTCCCGGCTCGCGGGTGCGCCAGTAGGTGAGCCGGTTGCAGTGCATGTTGCCGGCGAGGTGCAGGTGGCCCGTCGAGTCGGCGGCCATCACGATCGAGTTGTGGCTGTCCCAGCCGACCACGGCCGACGCCTCAGCCGCGCCATACCGCGAAGCCCCGGGCTGCTGCGAGGGGAGACGGAAGAATTGCCAGGAGTCGCCGCCTCGCGGTCGCGATGCGACGGTGAGATGCCGGTCGGCCGCGTAGAACGCCACGTACTGCCGTTCGGGCTGCGTGAGCAGCGCGAAGCCAACCGGGTGCCCCGCCCACACGGGCGCCACGTCGATGCTACCGACGACCTCGTCGCCTGACACGGGGGCGGCACCACGGATCGCCGTGGTCCACACTGCGAGCCATGCCGCGAGAAGCACCGTCAGCATGCTCAGGCTGGGGAGTCGATTGTTCCCGGGCCGGTCGGAGGCTTCACTGAAGCGGAAAGGCATCGGGGTTCGGGCAGGGTTGGCGGGGGCAGGCGGCAGGAAGGCGTGCCAGAAGGCGGCGGCTCTCAGAGTATCTGCCACACGGTCGGGGCAGAGGGGCGCTGGCCCGAAGTCCTGCCAAAAACATCAAGTCTTGTCCCGTTCCGGGAACCGGAGGGTGAGTTTCGGGGGCTCCGCGTCATATCTCGAGAGGAGAGGGATGGATGAGCGATCCAGTCGTCGCCGGCGTGCAGCAGTTGTTCGTGCGACATCAGTCCGCCGTGCGGGCCTTCGCCATCGCGCTCACCGGAGACTTCGCGGCGGCCGAGGATGTGGTGCAGGAGACATTCCTGACGATCACCGCGAAAGCCGCCGACTTCGAAGCGGAGACCAACTTCGTGGCCTGGGCCTGTGCGATCGCCCGGCTCAAGGCGCTCGAAAACCGGCGGGCGGCCCGGCGGTTCTCGCCAGCGGTCGTCGAATCGCTCGCAGACTCGATTCCCGCCGCCGAACTCGGGCCCGACCTGGGCCAGCAGTGGCTGCCCCTCCTGCTCGACTGCCTCAAGCGTCTGCCGCCCCGCGCCCGGGAATTGATCCGGCTGCGGTATTTCCTCGAGCAAGGGCCGCGCGAGATCGCCACGGCCCTCGGGAGGACGGCGGGGGGCGTGAACACGGCCTTGCTCAAGGCCCGCGACGCGCTGCGTGACTGCATGGCGGCGAAACTCGCCGCGGATGGAACGGGAGGGACAACCTGATGAACGACCGCACGAACAACCTGATCGAAGCCTGGCTGGACGGCACGATCGACGACGTCGAGTTCGCCGAACTGGAGGTGGCGATCCTCGAGTCGATCGACGTCCGCCACGAGTTCTGGCGCCGCGCGGCATTGCACGCCGCGGTCCACGAGGCGGCGAGGATCGAGTTTGCGTCGGGTGACGCTCCTGTCGGCTCGGCCGGCCGGCCCCCACGTCAGGCCCTGTCGGCCCGAGGAGGCCGGAAAGCCTGGCTGCGGGGCGGCATCGCTGCAGGCATGGCCCTGCTCGTGGTCAGCGGCTGCGGCATCGGGTCGGTCGTCACGTCGCTGGCCTTCGCCTACTCGGGACTGCTCGGCGGGGTGCAGCGGGCGATCGTCGTCCACGAGGAGGGGTTCGAGCATCCGCCGGCGCCGGAGCAATGGGATGTGCCCGACCGCCTCGACGTCTGGAGCGGCGACGAGACGGTGGTGGTGGGTGCCGAGTATGGCGTCGTGCCGAGATCGGGCGAACGGATGCTGAAGTTCCTGTCGCCCCGGCCACAGGGGGTCGTCTGGCAGGGACTCGCCTCGGAAATCTGGCGGGTGATCGACCTGGAATCGGTGCGGGCGGCGGCCGGCAGTCGCGACGTGCGGATCGACTTCTCGGCGTGCTTCAACGGCTGCCGGATCGCGGGCGAGTCACGGCAGTGCTGGATCAGCGCGATCGCCACGGACAAGCACCCGCAGGATCTTGGAGACGACTGGCGGGAGCAGTTCGACGCCGCCCAGAAAAACCCCAGTGCCGTCGCGACCGCGCAGGCCCGCGAGCGGATCGACGCCGACCCCGATACGTGGCAACGAGTCTCGGTCGCGGTGACGGCTCCCGAGGGCGCCCGCTACCTGCTCCTGCACTGCCTCACGGAATACCGCGCCGACGAAGACGCCGACGTCGCGACCCGCTGCGGGCAGTACGTCGACGACATCGACATCGCCGTCTCAGCCGCAGCGCCGGCCGTCGTGACCGTGGCCGACCATCGGAAGGAGGTGCGGCAATGATCACGGGCTGGCTTCCCCTGCGCCCCGTCGGCAAAGGCCCACACCGCAGCGACCAACTCGTGCATGACGACGGCACGATCCTCGGGCGGGCAGTGCGATTCATTCACGAGAATGCGACGCGAGGCATCCATGTGAGTGATGTAGCCGCGCACGTGCGGGCCAGCAGGCGCTGGCTCGACGGAGCATTCGTCGAGCAACTGGGCCGCACGCCCCACGAGGAGATCGTGCGAGTGCAGTTCGCGAGAGTCGAGCAACTGCTCATCGAAACGGATCTCGCGCTCGAGGAGATTGCCTCGCAGTGCGGATTTCGTCACGCGGAGTACATGAGCGTGGCATTCAAGCGCCGCTACGGCGTCTCGCCGAGCCGCTGGCGCGGCCGCCGGGCCGTCCGTGCCCGTCGCCGATCGTAGCAGCCGCGCGACGAGGAACACTTCGGGCTCCCGCCCGCCCGCTGCAGGGCCGGCTTCTGGCACATGAACCGCGGGGCGAGTATTGTGGCCTGCGCCGCGCGAGCCGCCGGCAGGGCCCAGGATTCCCCGCACGATGCAGGCTGATTGGACGGTCTTGTCGCTGCATCTGGCCGCCATGCTGGCGACGGCCATCGTCCTGGGCGGGCTGGCCCGACGGCTCGGAATCCCGGCCGTCGTGGGCGAGATCGCCGGCGGCCTGCTGCTCGGCCCCACCGTGCTCGGCCGACTGGCCCCCGAAGCGTTTGCTTGGCTCTTCCCGCCTTCCGGCCCGGTGGCATCGGCGCGGATGGCGATCGCCCGGGTGGGCATGCTGTTTTTCATCGTCACGATCGGCCTCGACATCAGCCTCCGTGAGCTCTGGCGGAGCGGCCGGCGACCGCTGCTCGTCGGCAGCGTGGGCACGTTCGTCCCGCTCCTGCTCGGATTCGTGATGTGCTACGTGTTTCCCGACGTGATCGGCGTGACGGCGAAAGACCGGTTCGCCACGGCGCTGTTCATGGGCTCGCTGCTGTCGTTGTCGGCCAATCCGGTGATCGCCCGGATCCTGATGGACATGGGGCTGTTCAAGAGCGAAATCGGCCGCACGATCATGGCGGCGACGCTCGTCGACGACCTCGTCGGCTGGGGCCTGTTCGCCGTGATCCTCGCGGAGTTCGGGCCACGGACGACGGAGCCCGGCACCGGCATCGCGGTGCTGGGGACGGTGGCGGTATATCTCGGCGGCATCGTGATCGCAGGCCGCTTCCTGCTCCCGCCGCTGCTCCGCTGGGCCCGGGAGCGGCTGCCCTACCCGGCCGGGTCGATCTCCTGCATCCTCGCGCTCACGCTCGTCGCCGCCGCCGGGTCGGAGCACCTCGGACTCCATTCCTTCCTCGGCGCCTTCGTGATGGGGATCGCGCTGGCGGGCGTCTACGAGCACCAGCCCGAGCCGTTCACGATCATCGGCGACTTCGCCTACGCCGCGTTCACCCCGATCTTCTTCGTATCGATGGCGGTGTCGGCCGACTTCGTCGCCGGCTTCGACGCCGGGCTCGTGGCGCTCGTCACGGCCGTCGCGTTCCTCGGCAAGATCTCGGGCGTGTACCTCGGCGGCACGATCGCCGGCATGAGCAGCCGTCAGGCGCTCGCCGTGGGCTGTGGTCTCAATGCCCGGGGCATCCTCGGGATCGTGATGGCGGCGGCGGCCCACGACGCGGGGTTGATCGACCTGCGGCTGTTCGTCGCCTGCGTGCTCATGTGCGTGCTCACGACGA
>RFUD01000540.1 GCA_009923125.1 Planctomycetia bacterium | reverse complement strand
TTTCTCGCGGCCGAGATCGGCCGGCGCGGGTAGGGCCGCCAGCGCCGTGGCCAGCACGGGGTCGATGCGCCGGGGCAGGTCGCCGGCCGACGCGGCTGCGGGCCGGTCAGCGGCGGGTGACGGCTGGTCGCGGAGCCGCCGCCAGCCGGCGAGCGATTCGCGAGCCTGGGCCGGCACGTCGATCTCCCGACCCGCGTCGGGCGTGACGCCCCATGGCCCGTCCCCCTGTCCTTCGTCGGCGTCCGCCGGCCGTCGATACTCCGCCGTCGTGAGCTTCAGCAGTCGTCGGCCGTCCGAGAGCGGGATGATCGATTGCACCGTGCCCTTGCCGAAGGAGCGACTGCCGACGACGACCGCCCTTCCATGATCCTGCAGGCACGCCGCGACGATCTCCGCGGCGCTGGCGGTCAGGCCGTCGATGAGGACCGCGATCGGCACGCCGGCGAGCATCTGGCCGGCCGTGGCGCGACGCGGATCGACGGCCTCGACGGCGCCGCCGCTCCGGCGACGGGTCGCCACGATCAGCCCGTCGTCGAGAAACCGGTCGCACACCTCGACCGCGGCCGTGAGCAATCCTCCCGGATTGCCGCGCAGATCGATCACGAGACCGCGCAGATCGGACATCTCCGCGATCGCCTGCAGGGCCGCATCGAGTTCCGCCGGCGTCCGCTCGCCGAAACCGGTGATCCGCACCAGGCACACTCCGGGTTCCCCTTCGAGCCGCCAGTCCCACGTGCCGTCGGGCCGACGTCGGTCGCCGAGCACGCTTTCGGTGCGCACGATCTCGCGGACAAGCCTCAACACCCGCGGCTGGGCCGCGACGTCCAGCCCGTCCACGCCGCCTCCCACCTCGACACCGGCACCCGACGCGGGCGCCAGCACGGCGACCGAGACGGCCGAACCGACGTCGCCCCGGAGCAGCGCCACCGCATCGCGCACCGAGGTCCCGGCGGTGCTCGCGCCGTCGATGGCCACGATCCGCTCCCCCGCGACGATGCCCGCCCGCCAGGCCGGCCCTCCCACGATCGGCGCGTGCACCACGATCCCGCCATCCGCGGCCATGAGTTCCAGGCCGACGCCGCCGAACTGCTGGTCGAGCGTCGCCTCGAGTTCGCGCCGCGCCGTTCCATCGACGATGGCCGAGTGCTCGTCGAGCCGGGCGACGATCGCCTCCAGCGCGGCCGTCTCGAGCTCGTCGGAGGCGACCGGCCGCAGCGACGACCGCTCGATCACCGCCAGCACCTCGCCGATGCGGCGGGACCGCTGCCCGTGACCGTGCGCGACCCACGCCACCAGCGAGGTGACGGTGAGCAGCACGAGGATCAACAGGTTGCGGGTGGGCATGCGGCGGGAGGTCGATCAGAGGATGGCCACGGCGGACGCACGGGACGCGAACTGATGGCCCTTCGGCACCACGGTCACGCCCAGCGGCGAAACCGTCAACCCCCGGGCGAGATCCTCGTCGGCATC
>RFUD01000539.1 GCA_009923125.1 Planctomycetia bacterium | reverse complement strand
CAGTTCCTCATCCAGGGCGGGAAGGCGATGGCCGCCATGGACGGCCGCTTCAGTGTCTCGCTCGAGGACATCCGGCGCATCGCCGTGCCGGTGCTGCGTCACCGGATCGCCACGAACTTCCAGGCCCAGGCGGACGGCCTGACGAGCGAGTCGATCATCGAGCGGCTGGTCCGCGAGATTCCCGAGCCGGAGATTCCCAAGCTGGTGAAGTAGGCCGTCGGTCGCGGCCGGCGCGTGATCGGGTGGCACGGAATCGGATCGCGAGGGGGCGAACGCGATGGTGCGGGCGGTCGAGGAATACCTGAAGCCGGAGGTCGTGCGGCAGATCGCCCGGCTCGATCTCCGCGCGCAGTTCATCGTCCGCGGTTTCCTCCAGGGGCTGCACGCCAGTCCGTACCAGGGGTTCTCGGTCGAGTTCAGCGAGCACCGCAAGTACGCCGCCGGCGACGACCCGAAGGACATCGACTGGCTCGTCTACGCGAAGACGGACAAGCACTACGTCAAGAAGTTCGAGGCCGAGACCAACATCACCGGCTACCTCGTGGTGGACGCCAGTGCCTCGATGGCCTACACCTACCGGCAGGAGCTGACGAAGCTCGACTACTCGATCTCCCTGGCCGCGGCGCTGTGCTGGCTCATGGTCCACCAGCAGGATCCCTGCGGGCTGATGGTGTTCGACGACAAGCTCCACGCCAGCCTGCCGGCCCGCTCGAAACGGTCGCAGATCGCCCAGGTGCTGTCGGTGCTGGCGAAGCTCAAGCCATCCGGCCGGACCGACATCGCCCGCAGCCTGGTGCAGGTGGCGGCGATGCTGCGGCACCGCTCGCTGGTGATGGTGTTCAGCGACCTGCTGGCCGATCCGGAGCCCGTGCGCGACGCCCTGCTGCGGCTGCGGCACCGCGGGCACGACGTGATCCTGTTCCACGTGCTGGACGAGGCGGAGGTGCGGTTTCCGTTCGACGGCATGGTGGAGTTCACGGAGCCGGAGTCGCTCGACCGCCTCGTGGTCGACGCCGACGCGGCTCGGCGCGAGTACGTCGCCGGCGTGGAGGCATTCCGCGAGGACTACCGTCGGACCTGTTTCCATGCCGGGATCGACTATGTTCCGCTCGACACCAGCATGCAGTTCGACCGCGCGCTCCTGGGGTATCTGTCGAGCCGCCGCAACCGGTTCTGACCCCCGGCGCCACGGGGCGGACGAGGCCGGCGCGGCGGGTGGTCGGCCGATCGCCCGCCACCGGAGCGACGGCCGTGCCGGACGCGGCATAGACTGATGACGATGGGCCTGTCGTTTCTCACCCCGCTTCTGCTCGGCGGCACGGCGCTGGTCGCCGTGCCGGTGGTGCTGCATCTCCTCATGCGGCGCACGCCCGTGAAGCGGGAGTTCCCGGCGCTGCGGTTCCTGCGGCAGCGGGCGGTCGCCAATCGTCGCCGGCTCCGCCTCCACCATCTGCTGCTGCTCCTCCTGCGGATGGCCGCA
>RFUD01000538.1 GCA_009923125.1 Planctomycetia bacterium | reverse complement strand
TGCATCTGGGCGGAGCTCGATGGCGTGGTCTTCGGCGCCTCGACCATGGATGATGCCGACGCCTACTGGCCCCAGGCCTCCACTGCCACGCCGGATGAATTGCTTCTGAGGGCCCGCTTCGAGCCCAAAGCGTTCCTCGTCCCGCATGTCGAGCGAGGGCTCTGCCAGGACCTCTTCCGGCGGTGTGACGAAGTTCGGCGGGCGAAGGGCCTGGACCTTCCGCCGCGACGATAAGTCGGCGCGACTCGGCTGTGGGAAGCCCGTTGGACCGTTTCCCTCAATCGTGTCCAGCGGTGAGCGTCTGCTCGCGCATCCCGAGCTTGCCGATGGTCAGCGCGGGCGGGTTACACTGCGACACTCACGATGCGACTCAGGTTGCCGCGTTCGACGGCATCGTGGGAGTGTCGAGGAGCTTCATCAGGTTCACCAGCGCGAGACTGTGACATGAGCAACAGCCGAATCGACGGGTGCAGTGCGGGGATCGTCGTCTTCATCCTGTCGGTGTTGGTTTCACCCGGGCCCACCGCAAGTGCCGCACCGGCCGACCGGATCATCCGCGGCGGGCCGATCGTGACCGTGAATCCGGCCCAGCCCGAAGCCGAGGCGGTGGCGATCGCCGGCGGCCGGATCGTGGCCGTGGGCCGCGAGGCCGACGTGCTGCAGCACAAGGGGCCGGCGACCGAGATCACCGATCTCGCCGGGAAGACGCTGGTGCCGGGGTTCATCGACGGCCACAGCCACTTCATGTCGCTCGTGGACGTGCAGACGCAGGCGCTCTGCGCGTCGCCCCCGGCCGGGCCGTGCACGAGCGTGGCCGACGTCATCGCGGCCCTGAAGCGGGTGCAGGAGCGGCGCACGATCGGCCCGGGAAAATTCGTCATGGGATTCGGCTACGACCCCGATCTGCTCGCGGAAAAGCGGGCGCCCACCAGGCAAGAGCTCGACGCCGCGTTCCCCGACAACCCCGTGATCCTCGTGCATGTGTCGGGCCACGGCGCGATGCTCAACTCGAAGGCCCTCGCGGCCTACGACATCACCGCCGCCACGCCGACGCCCGCCGGCGGCGTGATCGGCCGCGAACCGGGATCGAACGAGCCGGACGGCCTGCTCTTCGAGACGGCGTTCCTGCCGATCTTCGCGAAGGTGCCCGGGCCCCAGGGGGAGGAGGCGCTCGAGCTCCTCGAGGCGGGCCAGGAGATCTACCTGCGGCAGGGGATCACGACGGCCCAGGAAGGGGCCACGATGAAGCACCAGCTCGACCTGCTGCGGATCCTGGCCGACCGCGGGGCGCTCCGGCTCGACGTCGTCGCGCTGCCCTTCATCACCGAGATCGACACGATCTTCGGCGGCCAGCCGCCGCGGAACGAGCCGGAGTATCGGAACCGGCTGCGGATCGGCGGCGTGAAGATCGTGGCCGATGGTTCGCCGCAGGGCCGCACGGCCTGCTTCACCACACCCTACCTCACGGGCGGCCCCGCCGGGCAGCA
>RFUD01000537.1 GCA_009923125.1 Planctomycetia bacterium | reverse complement strand
TGAACTCCATGTAGGGGGGAAAAGGCTTCAGCAACCCAACCGAGGGTATGCGAAAGCATGCCCTCGACCCCTACATGGTTTCACGCTCGTCGAACTGCTTGTCGTGATCGCGATCATCGGTGTGCTCGTGGGGCTGCTGCTGCCGGCGGTGCAGAACGCCCGTGAGGCCGCCCGCCGCACGAGCTGCAAGTCGAACCTCAAGCAGATCGGGATCGCGTTTCAGATGTTCCTCGACAAGAAGACGCGGGGACGGTTTCCCGTGGCGGCCCAGCAGCCGAGCTTCGAGGTGTTGAACTATCCGCTGAGCCGGCCGCTCCGGCCGAGCATCGTCTCGGCCCTCGGTGACTTCACCGAGGACAGTCGTGAAGTGTTTCGGTGCCCGTCCGATACGGTGTACTTCTTGAAGTCGGGCACCGCCGTCGATGCGATCAAGACGGCGCACGCCGCCATCATGTCGGGCACGGACACGGCGGCGAAGCAGGCCGTCGCGGCATACCAGACGCTCCCGTACGAGGGGACGAGTTACGAATATCCCACCCGGCGGCTGATCAACGAGGATGCGACGCCGCCGGTGGGCAAGACCCGCGAGGAAGCCCTCACGTCCCGACGCCTGGGGAGCAACATGGCCACGTCGAAGCTGTGGGTGCTGTACGAGTTCGCGCCGTTCCACATGAGCGGCGTCTCGGCCTTTCTCGCGCCGGACATCTCCGACACGAATGAATTCGACGGCTGGACGCCTCCCGAGGGTGCCCGCAACTTCCTGTACTTCGACGGCCACGTCGAAAACCTCTGACACCCGGCAGCGAGGCGAATCATGAGCACGGCATCGATCCGATCATCGCGGGTTCCGGCGGGCTTGGCGGACGAATCGTCGAAGCCGATCGGCAAGTGGCTGGCCGTGATCGGCCTCATCGCCCTCGTCGCCTTCCTGATCGCCTGGCTCGGCGGCTGGATTCGATTCACGACCGACCCGCGGATCGCCGAGATCCGGAAACTCCAGGACGACGCACGTCAGCGGTTTGCGGCCAACGGCGGCCCCCAGACGCTCGCCGAGGCCACCGAGGCGGTGACGATGATGGCGACGATCCGGCAGAAGGTCGAAGCCCTCCCGGCGAATCTCCGGCCTCAGGCAGAGCGGAGCGGCGGAAGCATGTTCCGCTCGGCGATGCGGCAGCGGATCGACGCCTACTTCAAGCTTCCGCCGGAGCAGCGGCAGGCCGAACTCGACCGCCAGATCAAGCAGGAAGAGATGATGCGGAAGGCCTTCGAGACGGCCGGCAAGGTGGCCGGATTCTTCGGCGGCGGCCCGCCCGGAGCAGGGCAGGCGGGCGGGCCGGGAGCGCAGGCCGGCCAGGGAAGCGGTCAGGGAGGTGGTGGTCCGCCGGGCGGTGGCCCACCGCAGAATGCATCGCAGGACAGCTCCAACAAGTGGCGGAAGGGGATCATCGACTCGACGACGCCCGAGCAGCGGGCCCGCTACGTCGAGTATCGC
>RFUD01000536.1 GCA_009923125.1 Planctomycetia bacterium | reverse complement strand
CAGCCCGACGTCTGCCAGCGGGTGTACTTCGCGAACCACACGAGCCACCTCGACGCGATCGTGATCTGGTCGTCGTTGCCCCAGGCGGTGCGGGAACTGACGCGGCCGGTGGCCGCGAAGGACTACTGGCAGCGTGGCGTCGTCCGCCGTTGGCTCGCCCAGGAGGTGTTCAACGCGATTCTCATCGACCGCACCGACATCAAGGTCCACCAGAGCCCAGTCGATCTGATGCTCCGTGAGATCGGGATGACCAAGTCGCTGATCGTGTTCCCCGAAGGTGGCCGGAGCGTCACGGGCGAGATCGGCGAATTCAAGAGCGGCCTCTACTATCTCGCCAAGAAGCGTCCCGACATCGAACTGGTGCCGGTGCACATCGACAACCTCAACCGCGTCCTTCCGCGCGGCGAGTTCCTGCCGGTGCCGCTCCTGTCGTGCATCAGTTTCGGGCCGCCGCTGTGGCTCGAGCGCGGCGAGGCGAAGGTCGACTTCCTCGAGCGGGCCCGGCGGGCCGTGCTCGCCCTCAAGGAGTGACCGGCGGAATGAACGACATCCGCACGATCGCGCTCATCGCCGGAGTGCTCGGGCTGCTCGCCGTCGCCACGGCCGTCGGCCAGTTCCTGCGCCGCCACCCCGATCGCGGCCTGGACCCCGCGGCCGTGCAGTCGTTCAATCTCCGGCTGCGGGGCTGGTGGATCATGTGCACCGTGCTGGCCGCCGCGTTCTGGCTGGGCACCACCGCCACGGTGGTGCTGTTCGGGCTGGTGTCGTTCTGGGCCCTCCGCGAGTTCATCACGCTCACGCCCACGCGCAAGGGGGATCACCGCGCCCTGTTCTGGGTGTTCTTCCTGTTCACGCCGCTGCACTACGTGCTCGTGGGCCTCAACCGCTACGACGTATTCAGCGTGTTCCTGCCCGTCTACGCCACGTTGTTCGTGCTCGCCCGCGTCGCCTTCGCGGGCGACTACAAGCGGTTCCTCGAACGCACTGCCAAGATCCAGGCCGGGCTCGTGGTCTGCGTCTACTGCCTCTCCTTCGCCCCCGCCCTGCTCCAGATGCCGATGGCCGGTGCGACGCCGGGGGGCAACTTCCGCCTGCTGTTCTTCCTCATCCTGCTGGTGCAATTCGCCGACTGCATGCAGTACGTCTGGAGCCGGATGCTCGGCCGCCGTCTCGTCGCCGCCGCGGTGAGTTCCAGCCGCACGTGGGAGGGCCTGCTGGGCAGTGCCACGAGCACGGCGCTGCTGGCGGCGGCGCTGTGGTGGGCCGCGCCGCCGTTCCAGCCGTGGCAGGCGGCGATCGCGGGCTTCGTCGTGGCGCTGCTGGGCTTCGCCGGAGGCATGACGATGTCGGCCATCAAGCGCGACCGCGGCGTCAAGGACTACGGCACGCTCGTCGTCGGCCACGGCGGCGTACTCGACCGGATCGACTCGATCTGCTTCGCGGCGCCGGTGTTCTACCACCTCACGCAGCTGTTCGCCGGCGCGGGCTCACCGTAAACCG
>RFUD01000535.1 GCA_009923125.1 Planctomycetia bacterium | reverse complement strand
GTGCTCTACCAACTGAGCTACAGCAGCGAATTGGACCTCATGGCATGTCGCCCGTCGTGTCACGGGCCTGATTGCATTCGATAAGCGGGTGAAGGGAATCGAACCCTCGTCTTTAGCTTGGAAGGCTATTGCTCTACCATTGAGCTACACCCGCGGGCGCCGCACCGGCATCGGGTGCCGCAGGAGTGGGGAGTGCAGGATTCGAACCTGCGAAGGCATAGCCATCAGATTTACAGTCTGACCCCTTTGACCGCTCGGGAAACTCCCCTCGTGTTGTGTGTGGTGGACGGCTGTGGCTGGAACGGACGACCTCGTGACGGGACCACTCGCGCGGACCCGGAGCGGGCGTGGCGCGCGTGAGCTAGCGGCGGGAGTTGAACCCGCAACCTGCTGATTACAAATCAGCTGCTCTGCCAATTGAGCTACGCTAGCGGCCGGCCGAGACCGCGAAACATTGGAGTGTACGGATTCAAAAAACCCGTGCAAGACGGCCATTTCTGCTGGCCGCGCAGGCCATGTCGGGGGCCCCGAAACCGGCGACGCCCGTCCGCCACGGGGGCCGGGGTCAGCGGAGCACGAGTTCCATCATCGAGAAATCGTCGCTGAAATCCTCGCGTCCGGAGACCTGGCGGACATGCGTGACCAGGGCGTCCATCCGGCTGGCCGCGGGCGAAGGGGGGGCCGAGAGCGTCTCCAGGAACTGGTCAAATGGCCACATCGACCCGTCCGGCCGGCTGATTTCGAAGGCCCCGTCGCTGTATACGACGAGCCGGGAGCCGGGGGGGACGGCGACCGTCTCGGAGCCGAACTCGAGGCCGTCCACGGCCCCGATCAGCGGCCCGTCGGAATCCAGCAGGCGGGGCTTCGACCCGTCGGGGGGCAGGAGCACGGCCGGGGGGTGCCCGCCGCCCGCCCAGCGGAGCGACCGGTTGGCCGTGTCGTACACGCCGTACCAGATCGTGAAAAACATGTCGTTCTGCCGCTCCATCGGGAACGCCTTGTTGAGCGCGGCGAGCACCGATCCCGGATCGTGGAAATCGGTCTGGGGCAGGGCCTGGCTGCGAATCGCGTTGAGCGCCGACACGCTGAGGAGCGCCGCCCCGACCCCGTGCCCGCAGACGTCGAGGAGGTAGGCCGCGACGTGCGTCTCGTCGAGATCGTGGTAGCCGAAGGCGTCGCCGCCGAGTTCGGCCGAGGGAATGAACCGCCAGTCGGCCGTGATGCCGCCGTCATCCCGCGGGGCCGGCAGCAGCGAGCGGACGTACGTGGCGGCGGTCGCCAGGTCATTGGCGAGCACCTGCTGGCTCGCCTGGAGCGCCGCGAACGCCTCGGTGCGTTCCAGCAATGCGACGTACCCCCGGGAGTGGTGGCGGACCCGGGCGAGCAGTTCGAGGCGATCGGGCAGCTTGACGATGTAGTCGTTGGCCCCGAGCGCGAAGGCCTCCGCCTTCACGGCCGCCTCCTCCTTGGTGGACAGGACGATGATCGGCACGTCGCGAAACCGCTCGTCGGCCC
>RFUD01000534.1 GCA_009923125.1 Planctomycetia bacterium | reverse complement strand
TCCTTGGGCTCCTTGGGCACCAGTGGCTCCAGTGGCACCAGTGGCTCCAGTATATCCTTGGGCTCCTTGGGCACCAGTGGCTCCAGTAGCACCAGTGGCTCCTTGGGCTCCAGTAGCACCAGTGGCTCCAGTGGCACCAGTCGCTCCAGTGTCTCCTTGGGCTCCTTGGGCGCCAGTAGCTCCTTGGGCTCCAGTAGCACCAGTAGAACCAGTAGCACCTGTGGCTCCTTGGGCTCCTTGGGCTCCTTGGGCACCAGTGGCTCCAGTGGCTCCAGTAGCACCTGTGGCTCCTTGGGCTCCTTGGGCACCAGTTGCTCCAGTGGCACCAGTATAACCAGTAGCACCAGTGACTAGAGGTGCAAACACAATATCATACACTGTTTCATCTAAATATGGTATACTCATGTATCCGTAATAAGAACTTGGACTTGTATTCAACACTCTTGCTTGTGAAACACCGTTATAGGTGAATGTAATGTACGAGTTTTCTAAAATAAAACCAAAATTGTCTGGGAGTGAAACTGTAAAACTGCCAACTAGTGTTCCATTTGCATTCATATATGCGGTTGTTATCTCATTTGCAACCTCAATTAAAAAGTAAATGTTTGGTGCGGTGATTGTTCCTGAAACACCTTGGGTAGTTGTCAAACCAATATAATTATTTACTAGTTGAGAATTATTTGAATAGTAACACGAGAAGAACAAATCACTGTAAGCTTGTCCAGTTACTACATAGTTATAACTGGCATCAGTTGCAGTTGCAGTTGCGGAACTAGCAGTTAAAGTAATATCCGATGCGCTTGGTTTTAACAAGGTGTAATTACCTTGTCCTTGTGCTCCAGTGGCACCAGTAGCACCAGTAGCTCCTGTGGCTCCTGTGGCACCAGTTGCGCCGGTAACTCCTTGGGGTCCAGTAGCGCCTTGGGCTCCAGTGGCTCCAGTAGCTCCAGTAGCTCCGGTAGCTCCTTGGGAACCTTGTGCTCCAGTAGCTCCAGTGGCTCCAGTGGCACCAGTGGCTCCTTGGGGTCCAGTGTTTCCTTGAGCTCCAGTTGCACCTGTAGCACCAGTGGCTCCAGTGGCTCCAGTTGCACCAGTGGCTCCAGTGGAACCGGTTGTTAATACTCCAAATGCAATGTTTTGAATGGAATCACTTGCATCTACTAATTCCATGTATGCATAATATGAGGTGCTTGAGTAAGTTGATGAAACATTTTTTGAAGCAACAGTGACTCCTGCTTTTAAGAAATAAACAACACCGTTATTAACGAGAATCGAGAAATATCCTGGGGAAGTGTTACTAATACCAGTTATTTCAGTTAAGAATTCTCCATTTGCATAGGTATTTAGTGTAGTTGCTGTAGCATTTTTATCAAACGCAAAATAATGAACTAATTCACTAGCTCTTGCGACAGCAACGGTACTAACATTATCAATTCCAACCTTTGTTAATCCAATATAATTAGTATTATTTGCAGCGTTATTAGAAAAATTGAATGTAAAGAATACATCATTGTATGA
>RFUD01000533.1 GCA_009923125.1 Planctomycetia bacterium | reverse complement strand
CTCGCCGGCGATGGCGGTGGCCGCGATGATGCCGCTCCCGGAGGGACTCTCCGAGCTCACGTTCGCCGGCGCCCTCGCCGGCCATCGGATCCCGATGCTGGCCCGGTCGAACCGGCCGGCGATCTACGCCGATGCCGACTTCGTGATCGAGGGCACGGTGCATCCCGGCGCGACGAAGCCCGAAGGACCGTTCGGCGACCACCTCGGCTACTACGCCCGTCAGCATCGGTTCCCCGTCATGCAGGTCGATCACGTCTGGCATCGGGCCGACGCCATCTGGCCGGTGACGGTGGTCGGCCGGCCGCCCCAGGAAGACACGCTCTTCGGCTGGCTCGTCCACGAGCTCACCGGCCCCGTGATCCCGACGGTGCTGCCGGGCGTGAGGAGCGTGCACGCCGTGGACGCCTCGGGCGTGCACCCGCTCCTGCTCGCGGTGGGCAGCGAGCGTTACCTGCCCTGGAAGCCGTCCACGCGGCCCGCCGAACTGCTCACGCAGGCCTCCGCGATCCTCGGCCAGGGGCAGCTCTCGCTCGCGAAGTACCTGTTCATCGTCGCGGGTGACGACGCCCCCGGACTCGACGCCCACGACGTGGCGCCGTTCCTGGCCCACCTCCTCGCACGGGCCGACTGGCGCCGCGACTGCCACTTCCACACCGAGACCACCATCGACACGCTCGACTACTCGGGCTCGGGCTTCAACGTCGGCTCGAAGCTCGTCGTCGCCGCCCGCGGCCCGGTGATCCGCGACCTGCCGGGCGAATTGCCCGCCGGCCTCGGCCTCCCGGACGGCTTCGCGAACCCGCGGGTCTGCCTGCCGGGCGTGCTCGCCGTCGCCGGCCCGCGGATCGAGCCCCGTCCGCGGCTCGAGGCGGCTAGCGACGAGGCGATCTGGGCCTCGTCGGAGTCTCCCGCCTGGTCGGCCGACATCGAACGCCTGTGCGCCGCGATCGGCCCCGACCACCCGCTGCGCCGGTTTCCACTCGTCGTGATCGTGGACGATGCCGACTTCACGGCCGCGGCCCTCGCGAACTTCCTGTGGGTGACGTTCACCCGCTCGAATCCGGCGGCCGACGTCCACGGCATCGACGCCTTCACGCACCAAAAGCACTGGGGCTGCCGCGGCCCGCTGGTGATCGACGCCCGCTTGAAGCCCCACCACGCGCCGCCGGTCGAGGAAGACCCCGCCGTCACGGCCGCCGTCGACGCCCTCTGCACCCGCGACGGCCCATTGGCGGGGCTGGGCCTGTAACTCAGACGCCCATCAACGCGAGCATGCCGGCTCGTGACTGCCCAGACCATCTCGTCGGACGTTCACCGCGGCCCTCCCGGCCGCGGCTCTCTGCATGTCCGCTTCGCTTCGGCATCCATGCCTGCGCTCGCTTCCATAGCCCGCTCGATGGTCTGGGCAGCCCCGAGCCTCCCCGTTTTCAGTTGAGGAGGCTTCGGGCTCCCCGTGTCCCGGTCGCCGGCGTACGCAGACAAGCGCAGCCAGGATGGCGAAGCGCAGTCGGAGTCGAGTGAGC
>RFUD01000532.1 GCA_009923125.1 Planctomycetia bacterium | reverse complement strand
ATCCCGCCATCCGAGCCGCCAAACCGCCGTTTTTAGGCTGTTTTGCCGGCTCCCGCGGTCCGACGGCGGGAGCGGGTATATTTGAGTCCCGTCACCCCACTCCTTCCGAGACCGTCGGCGACCGCTCGTCGCCACGGGCTCCAATGTCCCGCACGACCATCGCGGTTGTCGATTCCAAGCGACTGCTGACGATCTTCGGTCCCCGCGACCAGCACCTGCGGCGGATTCGCTCGGCGCTCGGCGTGGGGGTTTCGGCCCGCGACGACTCCATCCAGATCGAGGGGGAGGAGCCGGCGGTGCTCAAGGCGACCGAGCTGTTCGAGCAGCTCGACCGGATCGCCCGCGACCGGGGGAGCGTCGAGCCCGACGAGGTATCCCATCTGCTGGCCATCGCCACCGGCGAGAAGCCGCCCGTGACGCACGAACCGATCGAGGTCCAGCGGCCGGGACGGCAGGTGCAGCCACGGTCCGAGGGGCAGGCCGCCTACGTGCAGGCGATCCGGGAGAACGACGTGGTGCTCTGTTCCGGCCCCGCCGGCAGCGGCAAGACGTTCCTCGCCGTGGCCATGGCGGTGTCGGCGCTGCGGGCCGAGCAGGTTCGCAAGATCGTGCTCGTGCGGCCGGCGGTCGAAGCGGGGGAGAGCCTCGGGTTCCTGCCGGGCGACCTGCAGGCCAAGATCAACCCCTACCTGCGGCCGCTGCTCGACGCGCTCCGCGAGATGCTCGACTACGACCTCCTCAAGCGGCTCACCGAGCAGGACGTCGTGGAGATGATCCCGCTGGCCTACATGCGCGGCCGGACGCTCAACAACGCGTTCATCATCCTGGACGAGGCCCAGAACACGACCATCTCCCAGATGAAGATGTTCCTCACGCGGCTCGGCATCGGCTCGAAGATGGTGATCTCCGGCGACACGACCCAGATCGACCTGCCGCCCAATCGCTCGAGCGGGCTCGTGGACGCGATGAACCGGCTCCAGGACGTGCGCGGCTGTTGCCGCGTGCGGCTCGGCGGCCAGGACATCGTCCGCCATCCGCTCGTCCAGCGGATCGTCGATGCCTACGACGACCAGACGTGACCCGACGACCAGATGACCAGATGACACGATGACGATCGCCCCCTCCTCCTACCAGCGTCGTGCCCGCCGCGGCGGATCGGTCGAGGCCCCCCAGGGCTTCTGGGGCGGTCTGCTGGAGCGGATCACCCGGTCCGAGGTGCTCGCGCGGCTGGGGTTGTGTGCGGCGGCGGCGGTGGTGCTCCTCGTGTTCCTGCACGGCTGGAGCGAGCCACAGCCGTTTCGCCAGGGCTCGATCGCGGCCCACGGCATCGCGGCGCGGGTCCCGTTCGAAAAGCCCGATCCGGAACGGACCCGGGCCGCCCAGGACCGCGCCGCATCCCAGGTGCGGGTGGTCTACGCGCAGGACAAGGCCCCGATCGTGCGGCTCCGCGACGGCCTCAAGAACCGCGTCGCCGAGATCGCCACCGCCGACTCGCTGGGAGCGGTGTCGCGGGCGGCCTGGCTCGA
>RFUD01000531.1 GCA_009923125.1 Planctomycetia bacterium | reverse complement strand
GCACCCGAACCCCGTCCACGGGCTGGCGCGCGCCCGCGGTAATGTCCGCCTCGTCGCCGCGGCCCTCGTCCTCGCCGCGTCGGCCGGCTGCGACATCCGCGACGAGATGCCCCGGGCGCCCCGCCCCCGCGCCCTGCTCGGGGACGCCGGCCAGGCGCCCGGAGGCGGCGAGCGGGCGATCGAATATGTGGGTGGCTACGAGGCGGGCCGGCAGCGGGCCATCGCCGAGGCCCGGCCGTTGGTCCTCGTATGCACCGCCGGCTGGTGCAGGTTTTCCACCGAGATGACGCAGCGGACGCTGCGCGATCCGCGGCTCGTGGCGGTGTCGCGCCGCGCGGTGTGCGTGCTGCTGGACGCCGACCGCGACGCCGATGCCTGCCGTGCGCTCGGCGTGAGGGCGTTTCCCACCGTGCTGGTGCAGACGGCCGAAGGGGCGGAAGCGGCCCGCCTGACCGGCCGCGCCGACGCGGCCACGCTGGCGGTCACGCTCGAGCAGGCGTTCGAACCGCGCCGGCTGGCCGCCGAACCGGCCGCCGAGCCGGTCCGGTAGCACGCGGTTTCGCATGTTCGGTTACGCTAACGACATGGAGGCTCCATCCACCGCCGGACCGCGCACGCAGGAAGCGTTCCATGCCTACCCTTGGTGGAGCCCGCGGTTCTGGCACGGCATGCCGCTGGGCGTGTGGCTCGACCTGGTGCGGGAGCACGGCGGCCGAGCAGCGCCGTCTCGCTGGGGGCTGATGGCCACCATCACCGCGGCGGCGGCGTTCAACTCGGTGGCGGAACCGCTCGCCGCCGCGCGATTTCGCAGGCACCTCGCCGCGCCGCCGGCGACCGATCCGCCGCTGTTCATCATCGGCCATTGGCGTTCCGGCACGACGCTGCTCCACGAACTGCTGATGCTCGACGACCGGTTCTGCTGCCCGACGACCTACCAGTGCTTCGCGCCGGGGCATTTCCTGCTCACGGAGTCGCTCGTGACGTCGGCCCTCTCGTGGATCATGCCCGCGAAGCGGCCGATGGACGACGTCGCGGCGGGGTGGCACCGACCCCAGGAGGACGAGTTCGCCCTCGCGAACATGGGCTCCCCCTCGCCGTATCGGCGGATGGCCTTTCCGGTCACGAGTCCCGATCGGCCGCAGGCCCTCGACGTGACCGCCCTCTCCCCGACCGAACTCGAGCGTTGGAAGCGCAACCTGCGCCGGTTCCTCGCGCGGCTCGCGGTCCGCGATCCCCGCCGGCCCGTGCTCAAGAGCCCCCCGCACACGGCGCGGGTCGGCGTGCTCGCGGACATGTTTCCGCAGGCGCGGTTCCTGCACGTGGTCCGCGACCCGTTCGTCGTCTTTCCCTCGACCATGCGGCTGTGGCGGTCGTTGCACCACTCGCAGGCGCTGCAGGTCGATGCCGGCGACACGCTCGAGCGATACGTGTTCGCGGCGTTCGACGAGATGTACGCGGCCTTCGAGCGGGACCGTGCCGGGCTCGCCCCGGACCGGCTGCACGAGGTGCGGTACGAGGACCTGTGCGCC
>RFUD01000054.1 GCA_009923125.1 Planctomycetia bacterium | reverse complement strand
GCCGTGCGGGCCGAGGAGACGGCGACGGGCCCGCTGCCCACGCTGCGGCTGCTCCTCGTCACGGCGCGGGCGCTCGGCGACGTCGACCGAGACGGCCTGCCGCGCGCGGCCCGGCCGCCGCGGATCGTCCACGGCGGCGCGGGACGGGCGGCCCGCGTGGAGGTCGACGTGCTGCCCTGCCTCGGCCCGCGGGGCTCGCTCCACGACGGCACGATCTTCGGCGGCCAACGGGCGACGGTCCGGTGCGTCGATCCGGGCGGGCTTGCCGCGTTCGAGCGGTCGTGGCGGCGGGAGGTCGAGGAGCGTCCGCAGACCGGCGGCGTGGCCCTCGTGCTCGGCGCGGGCAACGTGACGGGGCTCGCGCCGGCCGACTGCATCGGCCAGATCTTCGAGCACGGTCGGGCCGCGTTTCTCAAACTCCATCCGCTCCACGCGCCGCTGCGGCCGATCCTCGAGCGGGCCCTCCGGCCGCTCGTCGACGCGGGGCTGCTCGCGATCGTGGCCGGAGGCGTCGAGGTGTCGCGGGCCGTGCTGGACGCGCCGGGGCTCGACCATGTGCACCTGACGGGAGGCGCGGCGGCCTTCGACGCGATCGTGTGGGATGGGCGGGATCGCCGCGGCCCGCCGGCGATCGCCCAGACGGTCACGTGCGAACTCGGCAACGTCACGCCCTGGATCGTCGTGCCCGGGCGTTACACCCCGCGGGAACTCGCCGCCCAGGCCGATCTCGTGGCGGCCTCGATCGTCAACAACGGCTCGTTCAACTGCATCGCCACGAAGCTCGTCGTCACGGCGCGGGCCTGGGTACAGCGGGCGGAGTTCCTGGCCCTCGTGGAGCGTCGGCTCGCGGCGGCGACCCCGCGGCCGGGCTGGTATCCCGGCGCGCGGGCGGCCTGGGAGGAGGCCACGGGGGACACCGCTCCGGTCGACGGCACGCTCCCGTGGGTGTTTCGCGCGGGCATCGATCCCGACCGGGATGCCCGGTTCGTGGGCCGCGAGTGGTTCGTGCCGGTGGCGGCCGAGACGCCCCTGGCCGGCAATTCGATCGAGGCTTTTTGTGGCGCGGTGCACGACCTCGTGGGGCGACTGCCCGGGTCGCTCGCCGCGAGCGTGACGGTGCCCGGGTCGCTCGCCCCACACGACGCCGCGCGGGCGGAGCTGTTGGTCGAACACCTGCCGTTCGGCGTGGTCGCGGTGAACACCTGGTCGGCGCTGGCCTATTCGATGGCCAGCGTCCCCTGGGGCGGCTATCCGGGCGGCACGCTCGCCGCCCCGAAGAGCGGCATCGGCTTCGTGCACGATCCGCTGTTTCTGCCGCTCGTGCACAACACCATCCTGCGCGGTCCGCTCACGGCCTGGCCGAGGCCCGCGTGGTTTCCCTGGCATCCGCACGGCAACGCCCTGGCCCGCGGCCTGCTCGCGACCTACACCGACATCGCCCGTGGCCGAAGCGGCCTGTGGCGGCTCGCCCGCATGGTGCCGGCAGTGCTGTCTTGACGCGACGGCTCGGCATCCTGCCGACCGTCGCTTGGGCGACCTCCGTCGCCGGGCACGAACCCGGCCCTCCGGGCCTGGCGCCGTGCCCAGGCAGGGCGGAACGCGGGAGCCATCAGCGACCAACCCGCGCACTCCTAGCGGGCAGCGCGGCGGGGGCGCTTGGCCGCCACCTTCGGTTCGTCGCGGGCCGGGGCGGCCTCGTTGAACTTGTCGGCCTGACCGGTCAGTTCGTAGAGGAAGCGGCTCGGCTTGCAGGGACGGCTCTCCCCCCACTTCATCCGCGTGAGGCACAGCGACAGCGCGAGCCGCTTCTTGGCGCGTGTCACCCCCACATAGCACAGCCGCCGCTCCTCCGCGATGGCGTCGAGCCCGTCCTCGAGCGAGCGATGGTGCGGCAACAGCCCCTCCTCGAGCCCCACCATCCATACCTGGTCGAACTCCAGTCCCTTCGCGGCATGCAGCGTCATCAGCCGCAGCAGGTTGCCACGCGGCTTGTCCTCGCGAAACCGCTCCGCCTCGGTGACGTCGAGGACGAGTTCGTCGAGGAAGTCGCGGATGATGCGGGCGAAATCCCGGCCGCCGGGACCGGACTGCTCGTGCCGCGCCAGCCCGTTCACCAGGTCCTCCACGCAGGCCTGACGCTCCTCGGCCTCGGTCGGCTCCTCGTATTCCTTCGTCAGGAACGCCTGGTACCCCGAGAGGTCGATGAGGCGGCGCACCACGTCGGCGGCCGCGCCCGGGACGGCCGATTCACGGAGCGCGACGATTCGCTCGAGGGCGGCGACGCCTCCCGTGGCCGCCGCCGTGAGCCGGCCGGCGTCGCGAGCGGAGCGCAGGTGGCGCCACGCCGACGTGCCGTCGGTGGTGGCCTGCGTCCGCGCCTGGGAGAGCGTCTGCGGCGACAGCCCCCGGGGCGGCACGTTCGCGATCCGGGCGAGGGCGAGGTCGTCGTCCGGATCGACCAGCAGCCGCAGGTAGGCCATCACGTCCTTGACCTCGCGCCGATCGAAGAACGAGCGGCTGCCGATCAGCTCGTAGGGAATGCCCTTGCGCCGCAGTTCCTGCTCGAAGACGCGGGTCTGCTCGCCGGTGCGGACCAGGATCGCGGCTTCGGCCGGGGCGACCTCGCCGTCGCGGATGCGGACCTCGACGTCGGCCACGACGCGGCGCGACTCGTCGATCTCGTCCTGCGCCTGCACGATCGCGGGGGGCGGTCCCGACGAGCCCTGGGCGACGAGTTCCTTGCCGTGCCGCTTCGTGTTGCAGGCGATGAGGGCGTTGGCGGCGCGAATGATCTCCGGCGTGGAGCGGTAGTTCTCCACGAGCCGCACCACCACGGCCTGCGGCCAGCGTTTGGGGAACTCGAGGATGTGCGAGATCTGCGCGCCGCGCCAGGCGTAGATCGACTGGTCGTCGTCACCCACCACGCACAGGCTGCGATGGTCACGGGCGAGCGCCGACAGGATCCGCTCCTGGATGCCGCTCGTGTCCTGGTACTCGTCCACCAGCAGGTGGTCGAACCGCCCCGCCTCCGCCCGGCGCACCTCCTCGTGCTGCGAGAAAAGCTCCTCCACGACGAGCAGCAGGTCGTCGAAGTCGACCGCGCCCGCGGCCCGCAGGGCGTCCTGATACCGCCGGTAGCCGGCGGCGGCGAGCGTCCACGACTCGGCGGCATCGACCGACAGCGTGTCGAAGGCGGCGTCGGGCCGCACGGCGAGGCTCTTCCAGCGGCTGACGCGATCGATGAGATCGCCCGGTCGCAGCACGGCGTCGGGCACCTTCAGTTCCTTGAGCGCCTTGCGGGCGATCGCCTCCTGCTCGCCGCGATCGACGATCGTGAATCGCTCCGGATAGCCGACTTTGGGGGCGTGGCGACGCAGGATGCGGACGCACAGCGAGTGGATCGTGGAAATTTCGGGGCGGTCGTCGGGCCCCGTGCGCAGGAGCTTTCCGGCCCGCGCGAGCATCTCCTTGGCGGCCTTGTTGGTGAACGTGACCGCCAGGATCCGGGTCGGCCTGGCGCCGAGCCGCACGAGGTGGGCCATGCGGGCGATCACCACGCGGGTCTTGCCCGTGCCGGCTCCGGCGAGCACCAGCAGCGGGCCGACGGGCGCCTGCACGGCCTGGGTTTGGGCGGGATTGAGGTGCATCGCCCGAATGTACCAGACGCCGCGGCGCGAGCGCGGCCGACGGCGTCCGCGATCGCCTTGACGCCGCCGGCCGCGCCGTCTCTATTGCTTCGCTTCGAGGACCACGACCGCGGCACGAGGTGTGACGATGCGCGACGAACCCAGGGGGCTTCCGCCCGAGGAGATCGAGGAGATCGAGGGCAACGCGCTGGCGGAGAAGACGCTCGAGGTGGTCGAACGTCTCCGGCCCCATGCCAATGCGATCCTGCTCGCCCTCGGCGGGGCCGTGGTGGCGCTCGCGGCGTGGGTGCTCGTGTCATCGCAGGCGGCCACGACGAAGTCGCAGGCGTGGGACGCCTTCCTCGCCGGGCTCTCCGGCGGTGATCCCCAGGCATTCGACGAGGTGGTGCGGCGGTACCCCGGCACGCCGGCCGCCGAGTGGGCCCGGCTGGTGATGGCCGACATGGCGCTCATCGACGGCACGGAACTGCTGTTCGTCAACAAGGATCAGGCGCCGCCCCGGCTCCAGGCCGCCGCCGACCTGTACACGTCCGTCCTGGCCGCCAAACCTTCCGAGATGCTGGCCGAACGGGCCACATTCGGCCTGGCCAAGGCCCGCGAGAGTCTCGGCCAACTTGAGGAGGCCCGACGGGGCTACGCCGCCGTGGCGGCGGAGTTTTCCGAGGGCGCGCTCGCCGGCCTCGCCCGCGAGCACGCGGCGATGGTCGGCCGCGAGTCCACGCGGCAGTGGTATGATTGGTTCGCCGCCCAGAAGATCGCCCCGCCGTCGCAGCAGACGGCCGCGGAGGAGAAGCCGGCGGAGCCGGCCGCGAAGCCGCAGGAGTGACCCCTGGACGCCCCGAGCCCCCGCCCGCTGTCGGCCGGTGACGAGGCGGCGTTCGTGGTGCAGCCGGAGTCGGCAGGGCTGCGGCTCGATGCCTTCCTGGCCCGGATGATCCCGGCACAGAGCCGGTCGTTCCTCGCCCGTTCGATCGACCAGGGGAAGGTCCGGGTGGACGGGGTCGTGGCCCGGGCGTCGGTGAAACTGCGGGCCGGATCGCTCGTCTGCCTGACGGTGCCCGAGCCACCCCGCGCCGGTCCCGCGGCGGAAGCGATCCCCCTCGAGTTCCTCCATCTCGACGACACGATGGCCGCCGTCAACAAGCCGCCGGGCATGGTCGTGCATCCCGCCAAGGGCAACTGGAAGGGCACGCTCGCCGGGGCGTTGAAGTGGCATTTGGAGCACCGCGGCGACGACGCCTCGCCGCCCGTCGGGCTCTCGACCGTCGGCGGACCGACGCGGCCGGGGATCGTGCATCGGCTCGACCGCGACACCAGCGGGGTGATCGTGGTCGCGCGGTCCGAGGAGGCCCATCATCGCCTGGCGAAGCAGTTCGAGCGACGCACCGTCGAGAAGTTCTATCTTGCCGTCACCCAGGGACAGCCGAGCTTCGATCGCGACGAGATCTCCGCCCCCATCGGCATCCATCCCTACCAGCGGGAGAAGATGGCGGTGCGCCGTGATCACTCGACCAGCCGCGACGCGGTCACGCGTTACGAGGTCGTCGAACGGTTTCGGGGCGCTGCGCTCGTCCGGGTGGCCCCCAAGACCGGCCGCACGCACCAGATCCGGGTGCATTTGGCCCACATCGGCTGTCCGGTGCTGTGTGACATGCTGTACAGCGGCCGGTCCGTCATCGAGCCGACGCTGTTCGGGCTCCCGCCGGGGCCGCCGTTGATCGAGCGGCAGGCGTTGCACGCCGCCAGCCTCGCCATCGACCATCCGACGACGGGGGCACGGCTGACGCTCGCCGCCCCGCTGCCGGCCGACATGGAGCGGGTGCTCGCGGCGCTGCGGCGGGCATGAGGCCCTAGCGCGGGGCCGCGAGGATGACGTCGACCGCGACTTCGGCGCCGTCCCGGAGCACGACGACCCGCACCGTGTCACCACCCTTGAACTTCCGGAGGGCGCTGTCGAAGTCCTCGAGGCCGGTCACGGCGCTGTCGCCGAGCCGCACGATCACGTCACCGCCCCGCAGCCCGCCGCGGGCGGCGGGAGAGTCCTTCGTGACGCCGGTGATCGCGTAGCCTTTGCCGGGTTTGCCGAAGTCAGGAATGCTGCCGAAGTAGGGGCGATCGCCGCCGCGGGCGAACATCTTCGAGGCCACTTCGATGTATGCGGGCCGCTCGGGTGCGGAAGCCAGCTCCTTGACGAGGTCGGCCACCAGCCGTGCCACCCGCACCATCCCGGCGTAGTTGAGCTTCTCGGCCGTGTCGGTCGGCCGGTGGTAGTCGGCGTGGGACCCGGTGAACAGGTGGAGCACCGGCACCTTGCGGGCGTAGAAGCTCGAATGGTCGCTGGGGCCGAAGCCGCCCGGCTCCTTGGCGACGTCGAACGCGTGGGCCGCCACGAGCCGATCGATGAGCGCATCGAGGCCGGTGCCGGTGCCGGTGCCGTGCACGACGAGTTGCTCGCCGTCGAGCCGGCCCACCATGTCGAGGTTCACCATCGCGACCGTGTCCGGGAGCGGGACGGCCGCGTTGGCGGTGTAGTGGGCGCTGCCGAGCAGGCCGCGCTCCTCTCCCGAAAACGCGGCGAACAGGATCGTCCGTGGGAACGGCCCCTCCGCCGCCAGCAGCCTCGCCACTTCGACGAGCATCGCGGTGCCGCTGGCGTTGTCGTCGGCCCCGTGATGCACCGCCGTTTCGCCCGGCGCCGCCGAGTTGACGCCACCGAACCCCAGGTGGTCGTAGTGGGCGCCGAGCACGACCGTTTCCCGTCCGGACGTGCCGGGAAGGATCGCGAGCACGTTCCGCGATTCCGCCTCCCGCCGCTCGATCGCCACGCGGCCGCGGATGCGCCAGCCCGGCAGCGGCGCCGCCTGGGGTTCGAGCGTGTCGTCGATCGCGCGCTCGACCGTCGGGAGGTCGCGGTGCAGCGCCGCCTCCAGCAGGGGGGCGATCACGGCGCGGCGCACGTGCAGCACCGGCAGCGTCCGCCGCTCCGAGCCGTCGCCCGCGCGCTCGAAGGCCATCAGCCCGTCGTCCGTGTCGGACGCGTCGTTGGTGAACACGAGACCGCCGGCGCGGTGCTCCGAAGCGTTGGCCACCTTCCGCGACAGCGCCGCGTGCTGCGAGGACTGGTTGCCGTCGAACACGCTGTGCGGATTGTCCTTCTGGGGCTCCTGGCGGAGCACGATGACCGCCGCCCCCTCGGCGGCCGACGGGGCGAGCGGCGCATAATCGTCGTAGCCCTCCTTCGGCGCCGTGATGCCATACCCACCGAACACGAGCGGAAGATCGAACGGGCCCGAGCCCCCCGCGGCCAACGGCGTGAAGTCGGTGCCGAGCACGAGCGGCCGCACGGTCGGCGAGCCGTCCGGTCCGGGGGGGCCGACGAGTTCGGCCGTGTTGTCGCCCGCCGGCCCGAGCTTCGCTTCGAGCGTCATGGAGAACGGTTGAAAGGGAGACTCGCCGACCACGGTCGTGTCGAGGCCGATGGACTCGAATTGACGGGCCACCCAGTCGGCGGCCTGGTCAAGGCCGGCGGTACCCGGTCCGCGGCCCTCGCGTTCGGGGGCGGCGAGCCATTCCACCGCCGTCCGCAGCCGCGTTTCGAGGGCCGCCCGGGTCGCGAGATCGGACGGCTCGGCGCCAGCGGCGGGCAGCGCCGCGAACACGAGTCCGACGCACAGCCGGCCGACGATCCGCATCAGGGGTCGCGCGAGCCACGGTCGAGGCAGCATGGATGTCATGACGTCATTCCGGCCCGGGGGCACACGGCTCCAGTCGGCATTCTATCCGCTTCACCGCCGGCGTCCGGTGTGCGAGAATCGTCGTCGGCACGACGCACCGCGTGCGTGGCGTGCCGGGAGTCTGTCGTTCGTGCCATCGCTGTACGTCATCCAGGGCCGCAACCGCGGCGCGCGGTTCGAGTTGTCGGCCCACGAGGGGGCCGTGAGCATCGGCCGCGAGGCGGGAAACTTCATCCAGTTGGACGACCACGAGGTCTCGCGGCGGCACGCCGAGATCCGGCGCGTGGACGGGGCCTTCGTCGTCGGGGATCTGGAGAGCTCCAACGGCACCTACGTCAACAACCGCAAGGTGGAACGGGTCGAACTGACCAGCGGCGACCAGATCCAGGTCGGGCGGACGGTGATGGTGTGGTCGCGGGACTCGGAGGACGAGCGGATCGCCGGGCAGGTCGACATCGTGGCCACCGACTCCGCCGGCGACGGCTCCCGGATCGTGCGGGCGATGCGCGAGGACGAGGGGCGCGACGGTCCGCTGACGCCGGACGACACGCAGGACCGCTGGCTCGCACGTGCCCGCAGCAACGTGCAGGTCATGTACCGCACCGCCCTGGCGGCGGGGCGGACGCTGGACATCGACGAGCTCCTCGGCCGGATCCTGCAGTTGGTGTTCGAATGGATCGAGGCCGACCGCGGCTGCATCATGCTGCTCGATCCCGAGACGCGTGCGCTCACCACGAAGGCCCGCCGCGACCGTCGGGTCGGCGACACGACGTCGATGGCCATCAGCCGCACGATCCTCGACTACGTGCTCGAGCGGCGCGAGGGCGTGCTCACGAGCGACGCGCAGGACGACGATCGCTTCGCCTCCGGCAACAGCGTCGTGCGCACCGGCGTCCGTGAGGCGATCTGCGTGCCGATGCAGGGCCGGTACGACACCGTGGGGGTGATCTACGTCGACACCACGGTGCCCCTGGGGGAATCGATGGAATCGGGCCGGCGGCGGTTCAACGACGAGCACCTCAAGCTGATGATCGCGATCGGCCACCAGGCGGCGCTCGCCGTCGAGGACACGACCTACTACTCCGCGATGGTGCAGGCGGAGCGTCTGGCCGCCGTCGGCCAGACGATCGCCACGCTGTCGCACCACATCAAGAACATCCTCCAGGGGATCAAGGGCGGCGGGTATCTGGTGGACATGGGCCTGGAGAACGAGGACCTCGGGGTGCTCCGCAAGGGCTGGGAGATCGTGGGCCGCAACCAGGCGAAGATCTCCTCGCTGGTGATGGACATGCTGTCGTTCAGCAAGGAGCGGGAGCCCGACCCGGTCCCGACCGATCTCGTGGCGCTGATCACGGACATCGTCGAGACGGTCCAGCAGCGGGCGATCGATGCGGCGACGACGGTGCGGTGGACGCCGCCCGAGGGCCTGCCGCGGCTGGTGTTCGACCCCGAGGGGATCGCGCGGGCGGTGTTGAACGTGGTCAGCAACGCGCTCGACGCCGTGGAAGACCGCCCGCAGGCCGACGTCGAGATCCGGGCCGAGCTGGACCCTGCGGCGGGGCTCGTGCGGATCGTGGTGGCGGACAACGGGGAGGGCATGAGCCCGGAGACGCTCGCCGAAATCTTCAACCTGTTCGTGTCGACGAAGGGCTCGCGCGGCACGGGCCTCGGGCTCACGGTGAGTCGCAAGATCCTGCGTGAGCACGGGGGCGACATCCGGGCGGAGAGCCGGCTCGGCGCGGGGAGCACGTTCACGCTCGAGTTTCCGCTGAAGCTGGCGGCGGATGGGCCCGGGATGACGGCGCCGCCCGACGGGTCACCCGCATGACGGCCGGGCGGCCCGCGGTCTCGTGCGTCGTCATCGCCCGGGACGCCGAACGGTCCATCGGGATGACGCTCGCGAGCGCCGCGTTCTGTCCGGAGCGGCTCGTGCTCGACTCCGGCTCGGTCGACGCCACGGTGGCGATCGCCCTGGCCGCGGGCGCCCGCGTGGAGCACCAGCCGTTCCTCGGATACGGCCTCCAGAAGCGGCGGGCGGTGGAACTGGCCGCGCACGACTGGATCCTGTCGCTTGACGCCGACGAGTCGCTCGATCCGGAGGCCGCCGCCGCCGTGCAGCACCTGGAGTTGACCGACCCGGACGCCTGCTACGCCTTTCAGCGCCGGACGTTCATCGGCACGCGGGAGGTGCGGCACGGTCCCTGGGGGGGCGAGCGGGTGGTGCGGCTGTTTCACCGCGGTCGGGCCGGGTTTTCCACGCTGCCGGTCCACGAGCGGGTCGAGCCGCGGACCCCGCCACGACTGCTGCCCGGGTCGATCCTGCATCACAGTTTCACCGACGGCGCCGACGTCCTCGCACGGTCGATCCGCTACGCCCGACTGAAGGCCGGCCTGATGCGGAGCCGGGGCGAGGGGGCGGCCGCGTGGGCGCTGCCGTTGCGCGGGGTGGCGACGTTCATGAAGAGCTACGTCGTGCAGGGCGGATGGCGCGACGGCACCGCGGGGTTCGTCGTGGCGGTGTCGCGGGTCATCGACTCGACGCTGCCGCGCGCGCTGCTCCTGCTCGACGACGTCCGGGACGACGCGCCTCCCCCGCCGCGGTGAATTCC
>RFUD01000530.1 GCA_009923125.1 Planctomycetia bacterium | reverse complement strand
CGGCCCGGACCACCCGCCGGCGGCCATCGTCCGCCGGGCACCCTTGCAGGCCGGCCGCCCCGACCGCACACTCTGCCGGGGCGGATCGAACGCGGACAACCACGGGGAGGGCGAGCATCATGCAACGACGAGTGCGGACGACGCGACGCGGATTTCTGGGCACGTCACTGGGGGCCTCGGCGGCCGTGGGCGGCACGGCGGCGACGGGCTTCGTCCCCTACATTCCCTGGACGGCGACCGCCTTCGCGAACCAGGCCGCCACCGACCGGCCGCGCATCGGCTGCATCGGCACGGGCTCGATGGGCCTGGGCGACGCCGTCGGCCATGCGAAGTTCGGCGACATCCTCGCCGTCTGCGACGTCGACAAGGACCGGGCGGAACGGGCGAAGTACGACGTGCGGATCGGCAACGGCAAGGCCGACACCTCCGGCGACTATCGCAAGGTGCTGGAGCGCAAGGACATCGACGTCGTCAGCATCGTCACCACCGACCACTGGCACGTGAAGATCGCCGTCGAGGCCCTGCAGGCGGGCAAGCACGTCTTCTGCCAGAAGCCGCTCACGCTCACGCTGGAGGAGGGGCAGCTCGCCCGGGCCGCCGCGGAGAAATTCCCGCAGCTGCAGTTCTTCATCGGCACGCAGCAGCGGGCGCAGAAGGACCAGTTCCTCCGCGCCGTCAACATGGTCCACAAGGGGCTGCTGGGCGACATCCAGCGGGTGACGGCCGGCATCAACGGCAGCCCCACGGGCGGACCGTTCCCCGTCGAGAGCGTGCCCGGCGGCCTCGACTGGGACATGTGGCTCGGCCAGGCGCCCAAGGTGCCGTACCGCAACCGGCGCTGCCACTACGAGTTCCGGTGGTGGTACGAGTATTCCGGCGGCAAGTTCACCGACTGGGGCGCGCACCACGTCGATATCGCGCAGTGGGCGCTCAAGGAGAACACCAAGGGCAAGGGCCCGATCGAGGTCAACGGCGTCGATGCCCGGCATCCGGTGCCCTTCAAGGACGGCGTTCCCACCGTCGACGACTGCTACAACACCGCCTACGACTTCTCGGTGCCCTGCCGGTTCGCCAGCGGCACCGAGCTGGTGATCACCAGCCGCGGCGACAACGGCATCCTCTTCGAGGGCACGAAGGGGCGGCTGTTCGTCAATCGCAGCAAGATCACCGGCACGCCGATCGAGGAGGGCTGGGACAAGGAGTCCTTCGGCGACGACGACCTGAAGGCGCTCTACAACGGGAAGCCCTTCGAGGGCCACAAGGACAACTTCTACCGCTGCATCCGCGAGGGCGGTCTGCCGGTGTCGGACGTGCACAGCCACATCGTCGCCATGAACACCTGCCACCTCGCCGCGATCGCCGCCCGCCTCGGCCGCACGATCAAGTGGGATCCGGCCACCGAGACGATTCCGGGCGACGAGCAGGCCGCCGCGTTCGCCGCGCGGAAGCCCCGCGAGGGCTTCGAGATTCCGCGGGTGTGACGGGCCGGGCGGCCGCTCAGCGCGGGCCCAGCGCGGCCGCGATCGCCGCGGC
>RFUD01000529.1 GCA_009923125.1 Planctomycetia bacterium | reverse complement strand
ACAACTCGCAGTCGGTTCGTCTCGCCCATCGTCCCGAGGATTCCCATGGCAAAGCCCCACCGCGGCCTCAAAAAGGCCAACCACGGCGCCCGACCGGCCAACAGCAAGGCCCGGAAGATGAAACGGAAGCACATCCGCACCTGACCCGCTGGCTGCCCGAGGGAGCACGGCCGTGGCCCCGCGCGACTACATCATCCACCCGAGCGAGTACGACCTCGACCACGTCATCGCCGACATCGACGAGATCCGTCGCTGGAACAAGCAACGGTTCGAGATGGAGCAGCTGACGGCGATCGTCCACGAGGACCAGGCCCGCGGTCTGTGCGTCGGCTACAAGGACGTCACCCGCGATGAGTTCTGGGTCCGTGGCCACTTTCCGGTGATGCCGCTGATGCCGGGCGTGTTGATGTGCGAGGCGGCGGCCCAGCTTTCCAGCTACTACACGCAGAAGCACAACCTGCTCGATGCGCAGGTGATCGGCTTCGGGGGCATGGAGGAGGTGCGGTTCCGCGAGCCCGTGGTGCCCGGAGACCGTCTCGTGATCGCCGTCGAGCGGGTGCGCGTGCGGCCGAAGGCGATGATCGTCTGCCGGTTCCAGGGAATCGTGCGGGAAAGCATCGTGGTGGACGGTGTGATCAAGGGTGTCCCGCTGCCCGTCGATTACCTGCTCGCGTCGTCCGGCGGGGCGGCGGCCCACTGATGCCGCGGCGACCGCCGAAGAAGATCGATCCAGGGCTCGACCTGTCGAGTCATCTGCTGGCGCTGGCCGATCTGCCGGTGCCGCTCGATCCGGCGACGCTGTTTCCGCTGGCCGCTCCGATCGAACTCGAGGTGGGCAGCGGCAAGGGGCTGTTTCTCGACACCGCCTCCGAGGCCCGCCCCGACCGCAACTTCCTCGGGTCGGAGATCGCCGGCGGCTACGCCAGGCTGTGCGCCGCCCGACTGGCCCGTCGCGGCGCCGCGAACGCGCGGATCATCCATGGTGACGCCACGTGGCTCGTCCGCGGCCTGCTCCCCGACGCCTGCCTCGCGGCGGTCCACGTCTACTTCCCCGACCCATGGTGGAAGGCCAGGCACCGCAAGCGCCGGGTGCTGTCGGAGACGTTCCTGCGGCACGCCGGCCGCGTGCTGCCCCCGGGCGGAGAACTCCACGTGTGGACCGACGTCGAGGAATACTTCGAGGAGTCGCTCGCCTTCGCCGCGGCCACGGAACTGTTCGCCGCACCGCAGGTCGTGGCAGCCCGGCCGGCCGAACACGACCTCGACTACCACACCCACTTCGAACGCCGCACCCGCCTCGCCGGCGCTCCTGTCTGGCGCGCCCGCCTCGCCCGCAACGACCGCCCCGCGACGGTCACACGGGTCGAGTAGGACGCCGTTTCGCCACATGTGCGGCTCGTTGGGTGGGCCGGCTTCGAGTTCCCCGTATCCCGTCGCCGGACGTTCACTGCGCCCATCCGTGGCAATCCTGTTCGGCACAGCGATTGCCGTCCTGTGGGGCAAGCGTCCCGCTTGCCGTACGACAGGCTCCAGCC
>RFUD01000528.1 GCA_009923125.1 Planctomycetia bacterium | reverse complement strand
AGCTTGCGATGATTCCGCAGATTGGCGTACGGAAAGTAGAACGGCACGGTCGTGGGCAGGAACATCTCGGCCCGGACGCCGTGGGCGGCGAGCACGCCCGTGATCGGCGGCGACGTGTAGCGGGAGCCGATCCCGTCCACGAGCACCCGCACCTCCACGCCCCGCCGGGCCGCCCGCCCGAGCGCCTCGGCGAAGATCCGGCCGGTCGGATCGTTGTCGAAGATGTAGGAGGCGAGGCCGATGCTGCGCGTGGCGGCGTCGATGGCGGCGAGCATGCGCGGGTAGGCCTCGTCGCCGCCGGCGAGCGGCTCGATCGCGTTGCCGTCGAGCAGCGGCCGGTCGGTCACCTCCCCCACGAGCGTGGACAGGGACCGCAGCGGCGCCCCCGGCGGGCCGACCGTGGCGGCAAGTCGGGCCTGGTCCGGCACCGCGGCCCGGAGCTCGTGGGTCACGGTCAGCGCACCGGCGCGGAGCTGGCTGGCCCGCGAGCGGATCCGGTTCACACCGAGCACCGCGTAGGCGATCGCCCCGAACACCGGCGACAGCCAGATCAGGCCCACCCAGCCGATCGTGGAGCGGGTATCGCGCTTCACGAGGATCGCGTGGGCGGTGGCGATCACGTTGATCGCCAGGATCGAGGTGGCCAGCACGTGCGGCCAGATCGCCAACCACCAGCGCCACGCCGTCGACAGCAGATCGTTCATGCCCGATAGCGTATTCCGGTCGCCGGTCCCCTGCCGAACCGTGTCAGCTGCCGGACTTGATCGCCTTCAGCGCCGACGCCTCGGGCTCGAGCCGCTTGTAGAAGGGATCGAGGGGGTAGCAGCCGCTGCGCAGGCCGTTTCGGGGCGCGGTGGTGCAATCGGAAAACGTCCGGCAGATGGCGGTCCGCTCCAGCCGAACGCCGGCCAGCGTGTCGGCGGGCAGCCCGGGATACGAAAGCACCATGCGGCCGAGTCCCACGGCGTCGATCCAGCCCGACCGGACCACCGCCTGGGCCGCCTGGACGACGTAGTCCTGAAGATACGTGTAGCCCGAGCCGACGAGCGGCAGATCGGGCACGGCCGCCTTCGCCTGCCGGCAGGCGTCGATCTGCCGCCACACGCCGATGAGCGGGTCCTCCGGCGGCGGGTAGCCGTCGGACGGCGGGAACGCGGCCGGTCGCTGGATGTGGGGCACGGTATAAGGGCTGCCCGCCGTCAGGTTCACGGCCACCACGCCGGCGTCGCGGAGCAGTTCCAGCAGCCGGATCGGCTCCGAGAGGTCCATGCTCACGGGATCCTGCGGGTCCACGCCGAACCCGCAGTCGTACGGGAGATGGTCGGCGAACGGATACGGCTCGCCGTGGTCACCCACCTTGTGCCAGGGCACGACGTCGAACAGCGACAGCCGCACGCCCACGAGCAGGCTGGGGCAGGCGTCGCGCACCCGCTCGATGATCGCGAGGAGCAGTCGCGTGCGGCCTGCGAAATCGCCCCCGTAGCGGCCGGGCCGCCGGCGGGCGGAGAGGAATTCGTGGAGCAGGTAGCCGTGGCAGGCCTTGA
>RFUD01000527.1 GCA_009923125.1 Planctomycetia bacterium | reverse complement strand
CTGCTGGGCGGCGAGTTGCTCGACCATGTCCTGCACCTGCCGCTTGAGCCGGTCGAGTTCGTCGAGTTCGCCTGATTCGACGAACTGCCCGAGGGCCTCGAGATCGATGAGCGCGATCCGGGCGTTCTTTCGCGCCTCCTCGAGTTGCTTGAGGAGATCCTCGATCGTCTCGAGTTCCTCCTTCACCTCGAGAGCCTCGGCGACGGTGAGCTTTTCGCGTCCGGTGAACTGCCACTTCGTCACCAGTTCGTCCACTTGGTACACGTCGCCGAGCCGGTCGATGAGGGTCACGAGGTCCGCGGCGAACCGGCTCTGGTCGTCGGCTTCCTCGTACCACAGCCGCTCGAGCTGGCGGATCTGCTCCTCGCGGACCGCCCGCTGGAACGCCTCGCGCGCCTTTGCCGGCGGCTTCGCCTGCTGGGCGGCGTCGCGAAAGACGCCGCGGGCCTTCTTGCGCAGGCCGCCGGTTTCGTACCGCTCGAGGATCTTGCGGCGTCGCTCCTCGAGCTGCCGCTTCAGCGAGTCGAGCGACGGCCCAAGCCCCTTGATCTGCTCCGGATCGAGGACCACCGCCTCGGCGAGTTGCTCCTCGGTGAGCTCGTCGATGCTGCCGAATTCGAGCAGGTGCTCCATCGCCGGCGACACGAGGTCGGCGGCGGGAGGGCGGGGCGGCGGAATCCGCGCCGGGTCGTACCGCTGATATGTGTGGACGATCCCACCGAGCGAGTCACGCGTGGGCATGTGCTGAGTCCCTGCCGGTGACGGTGCCGGAGCGTTGTGGGGCGACCGTCCCGGTCGCCGAACCCAGGCAAGCGAGACGCTTGCCCCACGGCCGATGCGTGGAGAGGTTCATCGGAAGCCCCGGGTGTCGTAGACGGTGTGGCCGTGCTCCTGGATGCGGGAGATCCGCTCGGTGGCGTAGAGGCCGGCGAGGACGAACTCGATGCAGCTGGCGCGGATGGCGGGATCTTTCGCGGCATTCACCTCGAAGGCTTTTTCCCACACGGCGGGTACGTCGGCCACGATTCCCTCGTAGGCCGCACTCGGCACCATGTCGCCCACCTCCACCTTCACCCCCTGGCCGAACACCTTGCCGATCTCGTCGAGGCCATGCTCTTCGACATACTCCTCGAACACGGTCGCGATCGCCTCGGCGATCACGGCGTCGAGCACCTGCCGCTCGGTCATCTGGTGGCTGCCCATGAGGTCGAGCTCGAGCTTGCCGAGGCTCGACGTGTAGAGGTGGCCCAGGTCGCTGATCCGCGGCACGGCGGGCTTTTCGCCGAGACGCACGCCCCGCTGCCGGGCGCTGGCCACCATCGTCTCGTAGTTGGCGATCGAGAACCGGGCCGAGACGCCCGACTGCTGGTCGATGAACTTGCTCTTCCGCGCCGCGACCGTGATCTGCTCGACGATCTCCTTCATGAACCAGGGCACGGTCACGGGCCACTCGCCGCCCAGGTCCACGCCGGCCTCCTGCTCCACCATGCGGATGCCGAGGTCGCGCTCGCGGGGGTAGTGCGTGTGGATGACGGCGCCGATCCGGTCCTTGAGCTGCGG
>RFUD01000526.1 GCA_009923125.1 Planctomycetia bacterium | reverse complement strand
TGCGAGATGCCGAGGGCGTCGCGCATCGGGCCGAGGTGCTCCTCCATCAGGCCGCCGTCGAAGCGGTCGTGGCCGGCCGGCACGGGCGTGTGCGTCGTGAACACGGTCTGCCGGGCCACCTTGCGAGAGGCGTCGATGAACGAGTAGCCGTCGCGATCCATCCGCCCGCGGACCGCCTCGAGCGTGGCGAACACCGAGTGCCCCTCGTTGAGGTGATACACCCCCGGCACGATGCCCATCGCGCGGATCGCCCGCACGCCGCCGATGCCGAGCACGATCTCCTGCCGAATCCGGATCCGCGTGTCACCGCCGTACAGCCGGCTGGTGAGCTTGCGGTCTTCGGGGCTGTTGCCCTCCACGTTGCAGTCGAGCAGGTACAGGCTCACGCGGCCCACGGCCATCTTCCACACCTGGGCGAAGATCGGCCCGGACCGGGTGTCCACCTGCACGAGCACGGGCTTGCCGTCGGCGCCGATGGCCGGCTCGACCGGCAGCACCTCGACCCGCGACTGCAGATACTCCTCGTGCTGGTAGCCGTCGATGTCGAGCTGCTGCTTGAAATATCCCTGGTCGTAGAAGAGCCCGACGGCGATCAGCGGGATGCCGAGACCGCTCGCACTCTTCACGTGGTCGCCCGACAGCACGCCCAGGCCGCCGGAATAGATCGGCACCGACTCGTGAATGCCGAATTCGGCCGAAAAATAGACGACGGGCTTCGACCCGAGAACGCCGGCGTTGACCTCGCTCCAGGTGGTCTCGGCGGCGAGGTATTCCTTGAGGCGGCGGTAGGCCTGGTTGATCCGGCTGTAGAGCACGAGTTCCGCCGCGCGGGCCTCGAGCCGCTCGGGGGTGAACTCGGCGAGCAGCGCGATCGGGTTGTGATCGAGCTGCCGCCAGCGGATCGGGTCGAGCTCGCGAAACAGGTTC
This sequence comes from Planctomycetia bacterium, assembly GCA_009923125.1. Lineage (GTDB taxonomy): Bacteria > Planctomycetota > Planctomycetia > Pirellulales > UBA1268 > RGVT01. Next base: position 633 of record RFUD01000526.1, on the reverse strand, counting down.
GTGACCTCGGGATGCCAGCTCCACCACAGGTTCCTGGCGAGCGCCATGCACTTGTCGTAGAGATTCTGCGGCGACAACTCGTCGAGGCGGGGCGGAAAGAGCTGCGGTGCCGCGGCGGCCCCGTTCACCGACATCGGGCGCGACGTAATCTCTTCTTCGGCCTGGCTCATGGCTGCTGCTCCGGACGGGATGTGGAGATGGTGGGACCGACGGCCAGAAGGCCCGGGAGTATACCCTTCGGCCCTCGCCACTTCGACCCCCGCCGGGCGCCGTTCCATAATGCGGTGACGATCGATGTTCACTCCCCACGCCACGTCACCCGACTCCGCTTCCCTCGGCCGCCTCTGCGCCGATCTCCACGCGCGGGCGCCGGTGACGGCGGAGATCGGGCCGTGGCGGAGCGGGGCGTTCGATGCGCTGGCCCGCGGCGGAGCGTTGGCAGGATTCGTGCCCGTGGCCGACGGTGGTACGGGAGCGTCCGAAGTCGCCATCCTCGACACGCTCGTCGCCATGGCCTCGAACTGCCTCACGACGGCGCTCGCGCTCACCCAGTGGGCCGCCGGGTGCCGGATCATCGCCGGCGCTGACGACGGCGTGCGTGGATGGCGTCGGCCTCCGCACGCAGGGCCTCGG
>RFUD01000525.1 GCA_009923125.1 Planctomycetia bacterium | reverse complement strand
TCAGCAGCGCGGGCAGCGCGGCCGACAGCAGGGCCGCAACGCAGAGCACGGCCAGTGGCAGGTGGCTCATGGGGCCGCCTCGCCGCCGTGTGAAGGGTCGAATCGCTCGCCGCGCCGCCACGCGCCGATCCGGCGGATGGCGTCGTACACGACGCCCACGCCCGTGCGGCCGGAGAGCAGCGTGCGGAACGCTCCGGGGTCGCGGTCGCAGGCGGCGGCGGCCAGCCGGTCCTGCGTCGCCTCCAGGGCGCCCGGGAGCACGGCCGCCCATTCCTCCGCGGTGCGCCGTGGCTCCTCGGAGATCCGGAAGGGCGGCCCGAAGGCGACGAGCGCCTCGGGCAGCCGCTCCGTCCAGAAGGGATACTCGACCGCCAGCGGCACGATGAGCCCCGTGGTGCGGCCTTCGAGCGCGTGGGCCGCACCCGGGCGGAGGTGCACCGGGCGATCCCGCGGATCGGCGAACTCGCCCTGGGCCGTGATCCAGAAGATCACGTCTGGCCTGGCGGCCGCGGCCCGCACCATCCGCAGAAACCGTGCCGATCCCCTCCACGTGCCCGGCTCGATGCCGATGAATCCGATCCGTTCCAGGAATCGATACTTTCCGAGCGCCGCGGCGTCGATCGGGCCGTAGCTCTTGCGGTCGGGATAGAGCAGTTCGGCCACGGTGAGGAACACCAGCGGATCCCACCAGCTGGGATGGTTCGTGTAGAAGATCACCGGTTCATCCGCGATGGCGGGATGATCGCCGGCGAGCAGCCGCAGGGCATGGAAGTGTCGCCGCAGGTAGCGGCGCACGTAGAACATGAACCACCGGTTCAAGCCGTGCGAGAACGGAGGCAGGTCGCGTTCGTGCACGTGGGCGGATCCCCGAGCCTTCACACCGCGCAGGCGGCCCGCCGGTCGCCGGCGTGATCGACCAACTTGTCCTGATCGACGCAGTCGGCCGCGATCCACCCCGACATCAGCACCATCGGCATCCCGGGGCCGGGATGGGCCGAGCCTCCCGCGAAGTACAGCCCTTCCACGTCGGGCGAACGATTGGCGGGCTTGAACGCGCCGAAGAACCGACCGTGGCTGGCCAGCCCGTAGATCGCCCCGTCGAGGACGTGGTACCGGTCGTTGATGTCCTGCGGCGTGAGCGCCCGCTCGAACACGATGTGCCGTTCGAGGTCCTTCATGCCGGCGGTTCGTTCCAGCTTCTCGATGATCCGGTTGCGATATGGGCCGAGCATCTTCGACCAGTCGTGGTGCGGCCGCAGGTACGGGGTGTGCACGAGGACGTACAGCGCCTCGCCGCCGGGCGGGGCGACTTCGGGCTCCGTGATGGCCGGCGCGCAGACGTAGCAGGTGGGGTCGGGGGCGGGCTCGCCGCGCCGGTAGATCGACTCGAACTCCTCGTGTGGATCCTCGGAGAAGACGAAGTTGTGGTGGATGAGCTGCTCGTAGCGCCGGTCGAGACCCAGGTACAGGACGACGCCCGAGCAGGCCGGCTCGTACTTGCGGCGATTGAGGAACCGCTCGCTCGGCGTGCCCTCCACGAGTTCGCGATGGGTGCGCACGC
>RFUD01000524.1 GCA_009923125.1 Planctomycetia bacterium | reverse complement strand
CCACGAACTCGACGGCGACGGACGGCCGACCGGCCGCATCCGCCCGGTGGACGAGCAGGAACTGCCCGTCCGCCTGCCGGAACTGACCGACTTCCGGCCCGGCTCCACACCGGAACCGCCGCTGGGCCGCTCCGGGGACGACTGGCTCCTGGTCGAGCGGGACGGCACGACCTATCGTCGCGAGACGAACACGATGCCGCAGTGGGCCGGTTCCTGCTGGTACTACCTGCGGTTCCTCGATCCCCACAACGCCGAGCGGTTCGTCGATCCGCAGATCGAGCGGGCCTGGATGCCGGTCGATCTCTACGTGGGGGGTGCGGAGCATGCCGTGCTCCACCTGCTCTACAGCCGCTTCTGGCACAAGGTGCTCTTCGACCGCGGCCACGTCTCCCAGCCCGAGCCGTTCGGCAAACTGGTCAACCAGGGGATGATCCTCGGCGAGATGGAGTTCACGGGCTACCGCAGCGCGAAGGGCGGCTGGGTGGCGGCCGGGCAGCAGGCGGAGGGGGATTCGCCGGTGCGCGTCGCCGCCGAGCAGGTCGAGAAGCAAGGGGAGCACTTCGTGCTGCGCGACGCGCCCCGGATCCGCGTCGAGAGCCGCGCCTACAAGATGTCGAAGAGCCGTGGCAACGTGGTCAACCCGGACCAGGTCGTCCGCGACCACGGTGCCGATTCGCTCCGGCTCTACGAGATGTTCATGGGGCCCCTGGAGGCGACGAAACCCTGGAGCACCGCCGGGGTCGGGGGCGTGCGCGGCTTCCTCGACCGCTGCTGGCGGCTGGTGGTGGACGAGCGTGCCGACGCCGTCACGCTCGCCCCGCAGGTCTGCGACGACGCCCCCACCGACGACCAGCTCCGCGAACTGCACCGCATGGTGCACAAGGTCACCCGCGACGTCGAGTCGCTCTCCTTCAACACGGCGATCGCGAGGATGATGGAGTTCGTGAACGTCTGCACCCCGCTCGACCGCCGGCCGCGGGCGCTGCTCGAGCCCTTCGTGACGGTGCTGTCCCCGTTCGCGCCCCACATCGCCGAGGAACTCTGGGAGATCCTCGGCCGTCCCGCGCCGGTGTCGCTCGTGGCCTGGCCGACCGTCGAGGACCGCTGGCTGCGGGACGACACCGTGGAGATCCCGGTGCAGGTCCAGGGCAAGCTGCGGGGCCGTGTCGTCGTGCCCGCGGGAGCCGACGCCGAGACGATGAAGGCGGCGGCCGCCGCCGACCCGAGGATCGCCGAGTGCATCGCCGGCCGGCGGATCGTGAAGGTGGTCGCGGTGCCGGGGCGGCTGGTGAATTTCGTGCTGGAGTGAGCGGCCCGGCCGCCGCCGCCGATTGGCGGTCCGGGACGCTTTCCGTACGATGTGGCCGGCGATCCCGGGCAACCGCAGGGAAGGGTCCACGATGAGCGTGCAACGTGTCTTGGCTTTGGTGCTCGGGGGCGGACGGGGCACCCGGCTCTACCCGCTCACCCGGGATCGCTCCAAGCCGGCCGTTCCCCTGGCGGGCAAGTACCGGATCATCGACGTGCCGCTGTCCAACTGCATCAACAGCGGCGTGCAGCGGATCTACG
>RFUD01000523.1 GCA_009923125.1 Planctomycetia bacterium | reverse complement strand
ATCGCCATCATCGGCTACGGCAGCCAGGGGCACGCCCAGGCCCAGAACCTGCGCGACAGCGGCCTCACCGTGGTGGTGGCACAGCGTCCGGGCGGCCCCAACTACGACCTCGCCAAGAGCCACGGCTTCGAGCCGCTGAGCGTCGAGGACGCGGTCAAGCAGGCCGACGTGGTCAACATCCTCCTGCCCGACGAGTTGCAGGGCGACGTCTACCGCACGGCCATCCGGCCCAACCTCAAGAAGGGCGCCGTGCTGATGGCCAGCCACGGCTTCAACTTCCACTTCGGCCAGGTCGAGCCGCCGGCCGGGCACGACATCATGCTGGTGGCGCCGAAGGGGCCGGGGCACCTGGTCCGCAGCGAATACGTGAAGGGGGGCGGCGTGCCCTGCCTGATCGCGCTCGGCCCGGGCGCCTCCCCCGAGACGAAGAAGATCGGCCTGGCCTATGCCAAGGGCATCGGCGGCACCCGGGGCGGCGTGATCGAGACGACGATCGCCGAAGAGACCGAGACCGACCTGTTCGGCGAGCAGGCGGTGCTCTGCGGCGGCGTCTCGGAGCTGATCAAGGCGGGCTTCGACACGCTCGTCGAGGCGGGCTATCAGCCGGAGATGGCCTACTTCGAGTGCCTGCACGAGATGAAGCTGATCGTCGATCTGCTCTACCAGGGCGGCCTCGAGTACATGCGCTACAGCGTCTCGAACACGGCCGAGTACGGCGACTACACCCGCGGCAAGCGGATCATCACCGAGGAGACCCGCCGGGAGATGCGGAAGATCCTCGAGGAGATCCGCTCGGGGCAGTTCGCCCGCGATTGGATCCTGGAAAACCGCGGCGGTGCCGCGATGTTCAAGAGCACGCGCCGGCGCGAGCGTGAGCACAAGCTCACGGAGACCGGCCGCCGGCTCCGCAAGATGATGAAGTGGATCGAAAGCAAGGAAGTGTGACCGCATGACGCCAGAGGAATATCAGTCGCGCAGCCTCTACGAGCAGCTCCAGCCGGGCGACCGGGTCGAGGTGGTGCACGGCGTGACGGTCGGCTCCTCCGCGGCCTGGACGACCACCACGGTCGGCCAGGTGCTCCGCCGGGAACGCCGGCGGCACGGGCTCCATTTCCGCAGGAACCCGGACGACAAGGTCTACAGCGACGTGCTGATCCTCTCCCGCGACGACGGGGAGCTCACGACGGTGACGATGGACGAGTTCACCCGGCTGCGCAGGCTCTAGACCGCCACGGGGCCCGCGCCGTCATGCCACGCGGGCGATCACGCACTTGAGGTACTCGCCCTCGAGGCAGCCGGCGCTCACCGGATGATCCGGGGCGGCACCGCGGCATTCGAGCAGCTGGATGGTCCGGCCCGAACGCTGGGCGACGCCGGCCAGCATCACCAGGAAATCCTCGCGGGAGACGGCGCCGGAGCAGCTGTTGGTGACGAGGATGCCGCCGGGCTCGAGCAGGTCGGCCGCGAGCCGGTTGATGCGGTGATAGGCCCGCAACGCGTCGTCGAGCGACGCCCGGCTGCGGGCGAACTTGGGCGGATCGAGGATCACCATGCCGAACCGCTCGCCGGCGGC
>RFUD01000522.1 GCA_009923125.1 Planctomycetia bacterium | reverse complement strand
ATGAGTCGGGCGAAAAACTGGACGCAGACGCGGCGGGATTTCCTCGCGGGGGCCGCCGGCGCGGGCGGGGCCTGGCTGGCCGGAGGGCCGGTCGCGGCGGCGCGGGATCTCGGCCGCGCTCGCACCGTGTCGATCTTCCACACCACCGACCTGCATGGCCGGATCCTTCCCACGAGCACCTACGAGGGGCTCGACGACGTCGGCGGCTTCGCCCGCTGCGCCACCTGCATCCGGCAATGGCGCCGCGAGTCGCCGCACTCGCTCACCGTGGACGCGGGCGACGTCGTCCAGGGGACTGCCGTCAGCCTGGAGAGCGGCGGCGGGATCATGATCGACCTCTTCAACCGGCTCGGCTACGACGCCTGGACGCTCGGCAACCACGACTTCGACTGGGGCCCCGAGAAGCTCGAGGCCAATCTGGCGCTGTCGCAGTCTCCGGTGCTCACGGGCAATCTCGAACGCGCGGGCGCGGCGGCGGGAGCGTTTCCCGGCGCGTGGGGCAACGTGAAGCCGTGGATCGTGAAGGAGGTGGGCGGGTTCAAGGTCGGCCTCATCGGCCTGATCACGCCGGGCCTGCCCTACTGGCTCGCCCCGGAGACGCTCGGCGGGGCTGCGGCGACCGATCCGACGGTCACGCTGGCCGCAAGCCTGCGGGAGGTGCGGGCCGAGAAGCCCGATGCGATCGTGGTGCTGGGCCACATGGGCTGGCGTTTTCAAGACGACTACGCCAACCCCGTGCGCGAGTTGCTGCGCGACGCCGAGGGTGTCGACATCTACCTGGCCGGCCACTCGCATCAAAACCAGCCCGCCTGGACGCTTCACGACGTGCTCTGCTCACAGGCGAGTTACCACGGCATCCACTGTGGCCGGATCGACCTCACGTTCGACATCGACAGCCGGCGGCTGGTGGAGCGGCGGGCCTTCACCGTGCTGATGGACGACCGATTCGCGCTCGACCCGGTCGTGATGGAGCGGGCCCGGCCCGACCTCGCCCGGGCCGACGAGCAGCTCACCAGGCACGTGGCCACCGTGAAGCACAGGGTGGATGGGCAGGGCCGCGGCAGTGGGCTGGCACGGCTGCTTTGTGAGACCTTCGCCGCGGTGCTGCGCCGCCATCAGATGCCCGTCGAGGGCGTGTTTCACGGAACGTTCGCCTCGGGGGACCTCGCGCCCGGCGAACTCACCGTGGCCGACTGCTGGAAGATCATCCCGTATGAAAACATGCTCGCCACCGCCCACGTGAAGGCCCGCGACCTGCTCACGATCGTGGCCGAGGATGCCGGCGACAAGAAGTCGGATCGCACGCTCTGGCCCTTCGAGGTGACCCGCGACGGCGACGGCAGGCCGTCGGCCATCCGCCACGAGGGCCGCACGATCGACCCCGACCGTCGGCTGACGCTGGCGTTCAACAGTTACGACGCCCAGTCGGGAGGCAAGCGGCTGCTGAAGCTGCGGGCTATCCTCCAGGAGCCCGAGGCACATCTCCGGACGACATCGCTCGACACGCGGCGGGCGCTGATCGACGGGCTGCTCGACCGGGGCGAGGTCGGCTGATTTCCGGCTGCAAGCCGGCTCTCGAAACCTCCGCG
>RFUD01000521.1 GCA_009923125.1 Planctomycetia bacterium | reverse complement strand
CTCGACGCCTACTGCCGGATCCTGATGCTCGCCAAGGACCTCGGCCGCGTCACCTATCTCACCAAGCAGGAGACGAAGGAACTGCTCGACCTCAAGGCCAAGTGGGGCTACACCGACCCGCGGCTCGAGAAGGGGATGGAGAACTGCGACATCTGCGCCAACGACGTGTTTCGCTCCAGCTGGAACGCGACGGGCGTGGACCGCAAGGCCTTCGACGCGCCGTCGCCGATGGGCGCGTCGCCGGCGGCCGCCGCCCCTGCCGGCATCGACCAGGAACAACTCGTGAAGATCGTCACCGAGACGGTCTGCAAACAGCTCGGCATTTCGGCGGCGTAAGGAGCGACACATGAAAGTCGGCATCATCGGTGGCGGTGGGATCGTGGGTTCGTCGGCGGGGTTCGCCCTGCAGTTGGGCGGGATCGTGCATGAGATCGTGATCGTCGACGCGAATGCCGATCTGGCCGACGGTCAGGCGCTCGACATGCTGCACGGCACGGCCGCGATCGCCGACCAGTCGATCCATGCGGGCGGCTACGCGGATCTGGCCGACGCCGACGTGATCTGCATCACGGCGGGCCTGCGCCGCAAGCCCGACGAGAGCCGGCTGGCGCTCATCAACCGCAACGTCGTGCTCTTCCGCTCGATCCTCGGCGAGATCAAGGCGCGGGGCCACCGCGCCGACGCGATCGTGCTCGTCGTTTCCAACCCGGTGGACATCCTCACCTACCTCGCGGAGAAGGAACTCGGGCTGCCGAGAGGCCGCGTGATCGGTCTCGGCACGCTGCTCGACACGCTCCGGTTCCGCAGCCTGCTCGCCATGAGCCTGAAATGCCCCGCCACCCAGCTGCAGGCGATGATCCTCGGCGAGCACGGCGACAGCATGGTGCCGGTGTGGTCGAGCGCGAGCGTCGCGGGGCTGCCGCTCGAGAAGTATCCCGGCTTCTCGCCCAAGCTCGGCGAGGAGATCTTCCAGCGGGCCAAGACCTCGGGTGCCGAGATGATCAAGAAGAAGACCGGCGCCGGCTTCGCCGTGGGCGTGTCGATCGCCGAGGTGATCCACGCCGCCGCGCTCGACTCCAAGCGGGTGCTGCCCGTCTCCACCGTCCAGGCCGGATGCTACGGCCTGCGCGACGTGGCGATCTCGGTGCCGACCGTCGTGGGGCGAGCCGGGGCCGAGCGGACGCTGGAGGTCGACCTCTGGCCGAAGGAGGTCCAGGGTCTGAAGCGGAGCGCCGCGGTGCTCCAGGAGACGCTCGGCCAGGTGCTCAGCGGCGCGACGGCCTGACCGTGGCTGGCAACGCGACTCACCGCGGGGTGCGCGTCTGGTTCCGCGATCGAAAGATTTCGCCCGCGGACCGCCCGTGAATTCGCACGCCGCCTTCGAGTCCACCGGTCGCGAGCGTGCGGCCGTCGGGCGCGAACGCCAGCCCCCACACCTCGCCGACCTCCGCCTGCACCGGGGGCAGCGTTCGAAAGCTCGCCGCATCCCAAAAATAGACGGTGCCGTCGGCGCACGCCGCCGCCAGCCGGGTGCCGTCGGGCGAATACTCCACTTTCCACAACTGCCGCCCGGGGCCTTCGATCCGCCGC
>RFUD01000053.1 GCA_009923125.1 Planctomycetia bacterium | reverse complement strand
CGCACGATCGGTGGCCCCAAGATTCGCGCCGTTGTCGCTCGTAAACACCACGAGCGTGCGGCCGCGGAGCCCGGCGTCGTCAACGGCCCCGAGCAGCTGCCCGATGCCCGCGTCGAGCTGCTCGATCAGCGCGTAGATCGCCGCGACGGCGGGGTCGGCCCGCCCGGCGAGCCGGCGGGTGTATTTCTCCACGAGGTGCTCCGGCGCCTGTAGCGGCGCGTGGATGGCCGCGGGGGCGAAGACGAGCGCGAACGGCCGCCCGGCCGCCGCCGAATCCCACACGAACGCGGCCGCCTCGGCGGCGAGGACGTCGCTCAGGTGCCGGCCGTCGTGCGGCTCCACCCGGCAATCCTCCGCCCGTCCGGCGGCGGCGGCCGAGCGGCGTTCGAGCTGCCAGCGCTCGTAGTCATGAGCGCCGTTGGCGAAGCCGACGAACCGGTCGAACCCGCGGCGGTGCGGCAGGTAGTCGTCGTCATAGAGGCCGCTGTGCCACTTGCCGACATACGCGGTGGCGTAGCCCGCGGCCCGGAAGTGGTCGCCGAGCATGCGCTCGGAGAGATCGAGACGGTCCACGCCCCGGTTGCTCGACACGTCGACCGCGCCGGTGCGGTGGTTCCACCGGCCCGTGAGGATGCCGGCCCGCGCCGAGGAACAAAGCGGCGACGGCGAATAGCAGGCAGTGAGCCGGGCGCCCTCCCGGGCAAGGCCGTCGAGCACCGGCGTGTCGAGGTCGGGATTGCCGAAGCAGCCCACGTCGCCCCAGCCGAGATCGTCGGCCATGATGAGGATTACGTTGGGGCGTTCGGCCGGCGGATCGGCGGCGTCCGCGACTCCGGCGGCACCGGCGGCCACCGCGGCAATGACGAGCGCCGCGCGGAGGGGCCACCCGCCGGTCACGCCCGGACCTCGAAGCCGGGCCGTTGCGGCCGCGCGAGCAGGCCGTCGGCCTCGGCGTCGGAGACGAACCGCTCCGCCGCGGGATCCCACGCGAGCGGCCGGCCGAGCTTGCAGGAGATGTTGCCGAGGTGGCACACCGACACGCTCCGGTGGCCGCTTTCCACGTCGGCGATCGGTGGGCGGCGGGCCGCCACGCAGTCGAAGAAGTTGCCCATGTGGTTCACAATCGCGTCGATCTTGCCGGCCCGCTCCGGCCGCGAGCGATTGTCGAAGTCGTAGAGCGCGAACGCCTCACGCGGCAGCGGCCGGTCTTTGAGGTCCTCGACCGGCTTGCCCGAGAGGTTTTCGCGGTTCACGAAGATCCGGCCCTCGCTGCCGGTGAACATGATGCCGTTGCGACCGCTGTCGCCGACCGTCATCTCGACACCATTGGCGAACCGGTAGCGAACCGAGTAGGTGAGCGGCACGTCGTAGCCGTCGCGCGTTTGCGGATACTCGGCCTGGCCGTCGATCCTGTCTGGATCGGCGCCGATCGCCCAGCGGGCGATGTCCACATGATGCGCGCCCCAGTCGGTGAGGTCGCCGCCCGAATAGGCCTGCCACCAGCGGAAGTTGAAGTGGCACCGCTCCGGGATATAGGCCACGTCGGGCGTCTGCCCCTGCCAGAGGTTCCAGTCGAGGCCCAGCGGCACCGGCTGCTTCGCGAACGGCCCGCCGACCTGGTTCTTGCCGAGCACGACGTCCACCTTCTCGAGCTTCCCGATACGTCCGGCCCGCACCATCTCCACTGCCGTGCGAAACCGGTGGTCGCTCCGCTGCCACGACCCCACCTGCACGATCCGCCCCGAGGCTTGCACCGCCTTACGGATCTCCTTGCCCTCGTCGATCGTGAGCGTGAGCGGCTTCTCGCAGTAGACATCCTTGCCCGCCTTCACCGCGTCGATGAGCATCTTCGAGTGCCAGTGGTCCGGCGTGCCGATGAGCACGACGTCGATCCGCTTGTCGTCGAGCAGCCGGCGGTAATCGACGTGGCGGTCGGCGGCGGCGACGTCGGCATAGATTTCGGCAGGCGTGAGCCGCACCTGCGCGGCCACCTTTGAGTCGATGGCCGTAAGCTCACGGACCTCGCGATCGACATCGGCCAGCGCGATCACGCGGCCGTGGGCCTTCGCCTTGGCCGCGATCACCGACCCCTGGTAGCGGCAGCCGATCACGCCGATGCCCGGGCCATCGCCCACCGGCGCCGGCGACGCAGGCTTCCCCGCGGGATCCCCGGCCGCGGCGATGCGGGCAGCCGTGCCCGGGATCGCGGCCATGGCGAGCGCCCGCCCGATGAACCGCCGTCGTTCGAGGATCTCCGACTCCCGGGACCGCTGTGTGTTTTCACTCGGCATGATCTGCCCTCCCGAAACGTGGCTCTCGGCAGTATCGCAGCCCTGCCGGACGGCGTCATTCAGTTCCCGCCCCGCCCCGGCTTCAGGTTTTGCGTATTCCGAGCACTCATTTTTTCTTGCACAACAATCGAGTGTCACGTTATGGTTATATCATGAATCTGCAACGCCTCGACGCCAAGAAGCTCGCCCTCGACCGCCGCCGGCCGCTGCCGCCCGACGCTGTGCGCAATCTCGAGGCCTGGTTTCGTGTCGAGCTCACCTACACGAGCAATGCGCTCGAGGGCAACACGCTCTCCCGGCGGGAGACGGCGGTGGTGCTCGAGAAGGGGCTGACCGTCGGTGGCAAGAGTCTCAAGGAGCACCTCGAGGCGACGAACCACGCCCGGGCCCTCGATTTCGTGCACACGCTCGTGGAGCGGGGAAGCCGGCGGGGCGTCTCCGAACGAGACATCCTCCGGCTCCACGAACTGGTGCTCGAGGGCATCGACGACGCGAATGCGGGCCGGTATCGAGACGTCGCGGTGCGGATCGCCGGCTCGACGGTCGTGCTGCCGAACCCGCGAAAGGTGCCGGACTTGATGACCGAGTTTTGCAGCTGGCTGCGGACGAGGTCCGACCTGCATCCGGTGGCATTCGCGGCGGAGGCCCACTATCGGCTCGTGAGCATCCATCCGTTTATCGACGGTAACGGGCGCACCGCGCGGCTCCTCATGAACCTGCTGCTCCTGCAGCGCGGCTACCCTCCCGCCATCATCCGGCCGCGCGACCGGGTGGCCTACCTGGGAGGCTTGGAGACGGCGCAGCTGGGTGGTTCGAAGACCGCCTACGAGACACTCGTCGCCAGGGCGGTGGAACGGTCGCTCGACATCTACCTGGATGCCGCCGGATCGCGCAGCCAGGCGGGCCGCACAGGGCTCGCCGGCTCGGCCGGGGGCCTCATGAAAATCGGACAACTGGCGAAATCCGTCGGTGCAACGGTGCCCACGATCCGCCACTGGATAGCGCTCGGGCTCCTCGACGTGGCCCAGATCGCGGCCGATGCAGTCGCCCGCTGTCGCCGCATCCAGTTGCTCAAGGGCCGTCGTCTGACGCTCGCAGAAATCCGCACGGAGCTTCACGGGCCGTAGCGGTCTGGCACTTCATTCAGGTTTCCGATCGCGGCCGTCGCGCTCGTCCGTCGCGCGGATGACGGGGAGCTGCACCTCGGAATATTTGGCGAACCCGGGCACGAACGGGCTGTTGTAGGCGAGTGACCGCGGAGCGCCCGCCACGGTCCACTCCGGATGCTCCCCGAGCCAGGCCCGCAGCCGCTCCAGGCCGCGGTTCATCGTCGCTTCGTCATACGAGCCGCGGAGGCCGACCGACACCACGACGGTCTCGGTCAGGACGACCGGGTCGGCGGGATCAACGCCCGCCGCGCCCAGCGTCGGCTTGCCGTAGAGAAACGCCATCGACTCCGGCCCCTGCGTGGCGGGCTGCTTTCCCGCTGCATCGCCGCCGCCCTCCGCCGCGTTCTCGGCCGGCCAGCCCATCACGACGGGCGCCGTCATCGCGATCTCGTTGCGCTCGATGTGCCGAAACAGTTTCATGAACATGCCGTTGGCCCCCTTGCCGGCGGCCGCGCGGGCCATGCGGTGGGCGGGATAGGTCTTCACAATCACCTCGCCGACCGGTCCCGGCGCGGGAAACCCGGCCGGCAGCGACGCCTCGGAAAACATCCACGGCCGTCCCACGTCGTTCGCCCCTTTCGCCGGCTGCGCGACCGGCTCGACGAGAGCCGACGCGCACCCGAGCATTCCGATCAGCGGTTTCCAATCGACGGCTCTCCACATGGAGGCAATTGTACCGCCCGTGGCCACCGCTGGGCCCACAGCCGACACGCAAAACCTGAAACACAGCGGCCACAGACCTGAATGCCTATCCCCGGCTGGGCGGCGATGATCGTGCGCCCGCCTCATGCTTCACCCTCCCCTGCCCGCCCACCTCTCTTTGGGTTTCCCACCATGCGCTGTCCCCTGCTGGCAATCTGTTTCGTGCTCTCGGTCGCTGCGGCCCTTCCCTGCCAGGGCGGAGAACCGGCGTCAGCCATGCGACGCGTGCACGAGATGACCGACTCGCTGCCGTCGGGGCCGGGCTTCCCCCGGGCGAGCGCCGTCTGCATGCGTTCGCTCACAGCTCACCCGGCGCACAAGGGCGACCCGCACGACACGCTCGCGGCCATCCGTGGCTTTCACGTTACACGGCTCGAATGGACCTACGGCGACAATCCAGAGTTCATCAACAAGGTGCACGATCTCGGCGTCGAATACGGAGGCGGTCTCGCGGCCGGCTCCTATGTGGGCAAGGCACCGCAAATCGAATGGAACGTGGTCGGGCTCGACGCCCAGCGACTGGTGCCGGAGTGGATGCGGCACTGGCCCCGGCCGAATCCCTGGGGCTGCGCGAACAACCCGGAGTTTGCGGCGGGCCACGTGCGGGCCGCGCTGGCCGTGGTCGCTGCCGGTGCCGACGTCATCCAGCGGGACGAGCCCGAGCAAAACATGCTCGCCACGCAATGGGGCGGCTGCCTCTGCCGCCACTGCATCGCCGGGTTTCGCTCCTGGCTCGAGCGGCATGCCGACCCGCAGCAACTCGCCAAGGCCGGCGTCACGGACCTCGCGTCGTTCGACTATGCCGCGCACTTAAAGTCGAAGAACGCCCCCAGCGGCGATGCCTTCCGCCGCTGGCCCGAAGGGGGCCAGTTGCGGACGTACTTCAAGCAGTTTCAGCTCGAGGCTTCGGTGGCCTTTCATCAACGCTGGCGGGCCGAGCTCGACAAGCAGGCCGGCCGCCACATCCCCGTGTCGTGCAACAACGGCGCCCGCGACTGGGGCCCCGTGCGGCTGCCCTTCGACTTTTGCATCGGCGAACTGGCCTTCAAGGAGGCGACGCCGACGCACCTCCACGAGTGCATGCGACAGGCCCGCAGCCACGGCCGCCTGCAGACGATCACGATGCCGCTGAAGACCGTGGCGACACCGGCCGAGCAGGAGTCGGCCGACTGGATCCTCCTCACCCGCAAATCGATCGCCACCGCCTACGCCCTCGGCGGCCTGATCGAGATGCCATGGGACACGTTTCTCCCTGATGCCCAGCGCTACTTCGGCAAGCCGGAACACTACGCCGACCTCACGGCCTTCGTGCGCGGCATCGCCCCGCACCTCGACGGCCACGCCGAGGCGTTTGCCGCCGGCTGCGGCGTGGAAGACGGCCGCTGGAAGGGGCTGACGCCCCCGCTCGACCTCGGCGCCGCCGCGCCGCACGTGCTCGCCGTCGTGCGGGCAGTGCCCGGCTCGCCTGCAGGCGCGGCCGCGATCCACCTCGTGGACTGGCGCGACGACCCGCAGCCCTTTTCGATCACGCTGCGGCCGACCCAATTTGCGAGCGACTCGCCCGTGGCCCTGCGGCTCCTCCAGCCCGTCGCGGCCTACGACCGCGCCGCCCACGACAAGGCTTTCGACAGCCGCGACTACGCCCCGCTCGTGCGCTCGACGCCGCTCTCCCTCGCCGCCGACGGCACGGTCGCCCTCCCCACGCTCGCCCCCTGGGGCGTTGTCATCGTCGAGAAGCGAGGCACGCCGCATTGACCATTTTCGACGGCGTGACTACGATGTAATTACACGCCGTGTGTCGTCGGCGCGTTCACATGCCGGAACCAGTATCGTGAAATCCAAGATCATCTCCATCGGCAATTCCCAGGGGATCCGCATCCCCAAGCCGATCCTGGAGCGAAGCGGGCTGTCGGGAGAGGTGGAACTCGTCGCCCGCGATGGGATGCTGTTGGTTCGCCCCGTGAGCGGCCCGCGAGCTGCCTGGGCGGAAGCCTTCCGCACCATGGCCGCCAAGGGGGATGACCAGCCGGTCGATGCTCCGCCGGCGTCGTCATCGCGGTGGGACGGGGAAGAGTGGACATGGTGATCAGTCGTTTCGAGGTGCATCTGGTGGCTCTCGACCCCACGATCGGCCGCGAGATCCGCAAGACGCGACCGTGCCTCGTCGTATCGCCGGATGAAATGAACCACAACATCCGCACGTCCATCGTGGCGCCGATGACCACGAAAGGCCGCGGCTATCCGACTCGCGTGTCCTGCCGGTTCGGCGGAAAGACCGGCCAGATCGTGCTCGACCAGATTCGCACGGTCGACCAGACTCGACTCGTCAAGAAACTCGGCCGCATCGACGCCCCGACGGCCGAGCGGGTCTTGGACGTCCTCCAGGAAATGTTCGCTCGGTAGTTCGCCTGCGGCGCGGGCTTTCAGTCGGCCGTGGTCGAGCGGCCGTCGGCGATCGAGATCAGGTCGCGGAGGATCGCGAGGCCGATCGACTCGGAGAGAAACCGCACGCTGCCGTCGGCCATCGTGAACTGGGCACCGCCGCGGTGGTACGAGGAAAAGCCACGTGACGAGCAACTGTCGGCACTGGCGACCAGCATGCTCGGCTCATTGATCCCCATGAATGCCGATGCCAGGGCGTCGCGGATGCCCCAGCTGCTCAGCTGCCGCGTTCCCCGCACGCAGTAGATGCAACCCGCCTGCGGCTTGAGAAACCCGGCGTAGGCGTACCCCTGCTGCGGATCGATGCCCGTGATGCCGTTGTTGAGGAGAAACACCCGCTCGCCCAGCGCGATCGTCTTGCTCAGGCCGTCCTGGATCTTGGAGGCGACCGTCTTGCTGTCCATAAAGAAGATCCCGTCGCCCACCTTGTAGACGTTGTCAGAACCGTTGGCCGCCGCGTAGTTCGACAGTGCCGATCGTGTTGATACGGTGTTGCCGGCCGAATCCCTGAACTGGATGTCAGTGATTCCGGGCCGCTGCCCCGTCGCGACTGAAAAATCCGCCGGGCAGCGAAACGAGGCGACGGGAACCGCCATGGCCTGCATCCGGGTGGCGTTTCCCATCGCCGCCGCGCAGTCGGTGCCCGTGACGTTGATCGTCTGGAAGACGCTGTCCATCTCAACGTACGGCAGCGTGAACGCAGCCCACGCCCAATTGCCCTGCTCGGCGGCCGCCACACCCACGGCGTCGTTCTGCGAGAAGTCGGTGGCAGGGGTCGGATTGCCATACACGCGGGCGAATCCTGGAGGAAACATCCTGCGTGCCGCATGATGATTGTGCAGCCCGAGGCCAAGCTGCTTGAGGTTGTTCGAGCAACTCGACCGCCGGGCCGATTCGCGGGCGCTCTGCACCGCGGGCAGGAGGAGCCCGACGAGCACGCCGATGATCGCGATCACGACCAGGAGTTCGACAAGAGTGAAGCCGTGGCGAAGGGTGTTTTTCATGGTGAAATGCAGGCGTTCGTGCGTCACATGACAGGCTGAAGCCTGTCTTACTTGCGGCGGCGGGCCCACGCGGCGACCGCGATGCCGAGGCCGGCGAGTGCCAGGGCCGCCGGCTCCGGCACGATCACGAGCGTGCCCGTTGTGTAGTTGAACTCGAGTGACTGGCCGCCGGTGGTGGCCGTCGACGTCCACTTGTTGTTTGCGATGTCGTTCGTCCACGTGAGCCCGCTGTAGAACGAGCCGGTCACGTTCACGCCCGTGAAGTTGCCGGCGAGCGCCCCGCCGTTCAACGTGGAGAACAGGTTGAACGTGTCGTTGTCGGCAAACTGCTGGCTGAACGCGAGTTGCAGCAGGCCGCCGAACGTGAGTGTGCCGCCGTCGACCACGTTGATCGCGTCATAGAAGCCCGTGCCGTGCGACGGATCCGTGGCCCGGGTCAGGCCCGAAATCTCCATCAGCGTCGTGCCGGAGAGGATCGTAGTGCCGGCGTCGAACGTGAGCAGGCCGGGACTGTTGCCCGGCGACAGGAGGCCGAGCACATTGAGCGTGCCGGCCGACGCGAGCTGGACCGTGCCGCCTCCGCCGAGCGTCTGGCCCGCGCCGATGTCGAAGCTGCCCGTCTTCGCCGTGAGGTCGAGCACCGCCCCCGACGAGCCGGCGTTGCCCACGATGATCGAGGAGCTGTTCGCGAACGAGCCGCCCGCCCCGAGGGCGAGCGTGCCCCCCGCGATGGTCGTCGGGCCGGCGTAGGAGTTGGCCCCTTCGAGCAGGAGCCGCCCCGTGCCGACCTTCGTGAGGCCGAGCGTGCCGAGGGCGTTCGCGATCGACCCGGCGAACGTGGAATTCGTGGCGTCGCCGATCGAGAGGATGCCGCTGCCGGCGGCCGAGCGGCCGATCGTGCCGGCGCCGGAGACGGCCCCGATCGATGCCGTGGCACCATTGAGGTTCAGCGTGCCGTCTACCGCAACCGGCTGCGTGGCCGCAAAGCCGCCGGCCGTGAACGTGCCGGCCTGCAAAGCAAAACTCGCCCCGGCAGCCGTGATCGTGGCCGAGTCCACCGTGGCCGACCCGCCCGACTGCACGAAGCTCGCATTCTGGCCGACCGTGAACGTGGCCGTGTTGCTGCCGCTCTGCACGAGCAGCGTGCCG
Source organism: Planctomycetia bacterium (assembly GCA_009923125.1). Taxonomy (GTDB): domain Bacteria; phylum Planctomycetota; class Planctomycetia; order Pirellulales; family UBA1268; genus RGVT01. The sequence goes on along the minus strand of RFUD01000053.1, from coordinate 1,374 downwards.
CCCGTGAGCCGACCGGCGGCGCCGCCGGCGGCCGTGCCCGAGAGCAGCAGGGCCGAGTTCACCGTGGCCTGGCCCGCGCTCACCGTGAACGTGCCGCTACGGTAGACGTTGAGCACGTCGATCGTGGCCGTGCCGCCGTTGACGAGGAAGGTGTTGTTGCCCGCGGTGGCGTCGTTGGCGGTGCGGCTCACGCTCACCGTCACGTTCCGCCCGGCGTTGGTGGCGGTGAACACGCCGCTGCCCGTCACGCTCACGGCGCCGCCCACGTTGTAGGTGGAGCTCGTGCCGCCGACGAAAAACGCGCCGGTCGTCGAGAACAGGCCGCCGCTGACGGCCAGCGTGCCCACCACGCCCGTGCCGCTGCCCGACACGCCCACCTGCGTCACCCCCGCTTGCGTGAACGTACCACTCGCGAGCGTCAACGTGCCGAGCGAGACGCCGCCGCTCTGCGTGTTGACGCCGATCTGCAAGACGCCGCTGTTGGTCGTCGCGCCGCCGCTCTGGTTGAAAAACCCGCGATTGAACGGGGTCGTCGTGGTTTGGGGATTGTTGCCGACGTAAAGCCCGCCGCTCGAGACGTTGTCGAGCGTGAGCGTGCCGCCGGTCATGGTGAACGTGGCGTCCGCGGCCGAGTCGCCGGAAAACGTGCCGCCGCGGTCGCCGAGGAGAAACTGCGAGAGGTTCATCGCCCCGCCGGAGAGCGTGCCCGACGACATGCCGCTGGCGCTGCCCATCCGTAGCATGGTTGTGTTACCACCGGTCGTGCTCGTCATCATGAGCGTGCCGCTCGACACGTTGAACGAGGCACCTGCGGCAAACCTCAATTCGCTGGTCGTGTCGCCGGCCACCCGTGTGGTCTGAAACAGGCCCCCGGACACGTTCAGTTGGCCACCGTTCTGAAACACCGCTGACCTCGAGGAAAACACGCCTCCCGACTGCACGGTGAGGCTGGCGGACGCCCCATCGACAACGATTTGCCCAGAATTGCCGCCGCTCGTTGCGGCGCCGGCGGCGCTCGCGAGGCTCATCGTGCCGCCACTTTGAATCACGATCGGCGGCGGCGCCGGAGTGGCGAACCTCGCCCTCGTCGGCCCGAGCACGTCGTATAACGGAACCGCCTTCTTCAACTTCACGGGCGGCACGGCCGCCGGCATCACGATCGCCAACAACGGCCTGCTCAGTTCCCAGGGGCGGCTCCTCTTCAACTCGCCCGTCGTGATCCAAAGCGGCGGCACGATGAGCCTCGCGAGCGCCGCCGGCGCCGCAACGAGCGGCGGCAACTCTGGGCAAATCTCTGTCGATGGGGCGTCCGCCAGCCTCACCGTGCAGTCGGGAGGCGTGTTTTCCTCGAGGTCAGCGGTGTTTCAGAACGGT
>RFUD01000520.1 GCA_009923125.1 Planctomycetia bacterium | reverse complement strand
CGAGCAGGCCGAGGCCCTCGCCACCAAGCTCCGCGACGCGGGCGTGCCGGCGGAGGTGGTGCATGCAGCCGACAAAAACCACCTCACGCTGAACCGGGAGTTGGGAGCGGCTGGTGACGGACCCACGGCCAGGATCCTCGGCTGGTTACGGCAGGCGTCGGCCTCCCCATCGCCGGCAGAGTGACGGGCGGGGCTGAGCGCGAACCCTTGTACGCTCGCTTCGGCTACGCCTCAGCACGCGAACAGCGAGTTTCCTAGGCGGGCAACACTGTTGATGGAAACTGGTTCCATCGGTGGGGGCAGGTCGGGGTTGCGGGCCTCAGCGTTCTTCGACGACCGGGTTCGTGAGCGATCCGATCTTCTCGATCTCGATCGTCACGCTGTCGCCGGGCTGCAGAAACACCTGTGGCGTGCGGGCCACCCCCACGCCGTGCGGCGTCCCGGTCAGGATCACCGTGCCCGGATTCAATATCATGCTGGCCGAGAGAAACTCGATCAGCTGCGGCACGTCGAAGATCATGTCGTTCGTGTTCCAGTCCTGCAGCGTCCGGCCGTTGACGATCGTGCGAATCGCCAGCGTGTTCGGGTCGGGAATCTCGTCGGGGGTCACGAGCGCGGGACCGAGCGGGCAGAACGTGGCGAACGACTTGCCTCGGCACCACTGGCCGCCGCCCCCGTTCCGCTGCCAGTCGCGGGCCGACACGTCGTTGGCACAGGTGTAGCCGAGCACGTGCCGCAGGGCGTCGCTTCGATCCACGTTGTGGCACCGTGTGCCGATCACGACGGCGAGTTCGCACTCGTAATCGACCTGGTCACTGCGAAGCCTGCGGGGGAGCACGATCGGGTCGCCGGGATTCTGGACCGCGCCAGAGTTCTTCATGAACAGCACGGGGTGGGCGGGGGGCTCGGCTCCGGTTTCGGCGGCATGCAATTTGTAGTTGAGCCCGACGCAGAGAATGTCGCGCGGGTCGAGCGGAGCGAGCAGCCGCTCGACCCGCGCCGTCTGGTCGGTGTCGCGGAGGCCGCCGAACAGGTCCCCCTCCAGCAGGGTCGTGCGGCCGTCGTCATGGAGTCGGCCAAACTGCTGTCGGCCGGCCTTGAGAAAACGGATGATTTTCACGGAAGATACGCCATCGGTGACGCTGTCGTGGGCGGCACGAGGATAGTGGAAAAAATGAGGCCGTGCCAGTTCGCGCGTCGCGTATCATGCCGGTGCGTCGCACGGCTCGACACACGCGGCCTGACATGCATGTGAACCGCCCGGAAGCACGGTCATGCCACAGTCACCTGTCGATTGCATCGTCTGCGGCACCTGCACGGCCGACATTCTCGTCAAGCCGGTCGGTCTCTCTGCGCCGATCGGGGGCGGCCGGCTGTTCCACGTCGATCCGATCGACGTCACGACAGGCGGGATCGTCTGCAACTCCGGGATCGCGATGCGGCGGCTCGGGATGCGGGTCGCAGCCGCGGCGATCGTCGGCGACGACGTGTGGGGCGGTGTCGTCCGGCGTCACCTCGATGCCGAGATGAAAATCGGTGAGAAACGCGGCCGCGATCAACACACCGTCGATGAAATTATGCAGCCCGTCG
>RFUD01000519.1 GCA_009923125.1 Planctomycetia bacterium | reverse complement strand
GCGGCGCGCTGGCTGGGGAGTTGGCCGGCGAGTTGGCCGGTGGCGCGCCGCGCGACGACACTCCGGCGCTCGTGCCCGCGATCGTCGTCGAGGCCGTCGTGGAGACGGCGGCGGATGGCGGTGGGCCCTCCCGGAGCACGCGGGCGGTGGTGCTCGCCTGCGACGACCTCCCCCTGCTCGGCTTCCCGGGGCCGGTGCCCACGCTCGCACGCGACACCGTCGCCGTCAACGGGCCGCTGGCAGCCGCGCTCGGTGTCCACGCGGAAGTGCCGCTCGTGCTCCGGATCGCCGCGCGGTCCGCGGCCCCGGCCGACAGCCCGCTCGGCCGCCGTGAGACGCGATCGGCGGGGAGACGCGTCGCCGTGGCGGCTGTGCTTCCCGAGGAGGGGCTGGGGCGATTCTCACTCGAACCGGCGCAGGTCACGCGGCCGCTCGTCGTGGCGCCGCTGGCCACGGTGCGAGCGCTCGTGGATCGGGGCGACGTCGCCAACGTGATCTTCGCCGTGCCGCGCGGCGTCGGCTGCGGGGCGGCTTCTGACATCGCCGGCACGCTTAGGGCACGGCTCGCCCCGACGCTCGACGACTACGGGCTCGTGCTCGACGAGGCGGCGCCGGAGCCGCGCACGGTCCGGCTCACGAGCCGGCGGCTGATCCTGCCCGCCGCCGTGGACCGGGCGGCGGAGGCCGTGCTTGCGCCGCTCGGCGGCAGCCCGTCGCTCGTGTTTCTCGCGAACTCGATCACGACCACGGGCTCCATACCCGTAGCCACGATCCCCTACTCCACGATCCTCGGCGTCACCGCGCCGTCGCTTCCGGTCGGTGATCTCGTCGATGCGGCCGGTGCACGGCTGGCCATGCCCGGTCCCGACGAGATCGTGATCGACCAGTGGGTGGCTGACGATCTCGCCGCGCAGGGGCGGCCCGTGATCGTGGGCGACACGCTCGAACTCGCGTATTTCCTCCCCGAGACGATCCACGGCCGGATCGAGGAGGCCCGCGCGAGGCTGCGGGTGGCCGCAATCGCCGCCATGCGGTGGGCTGCAGTCGATCGGACGCTCGTGCCCGAGGTGGAGGGCGTGAGCGATGAAGACTCGATCGCCGACTGGGATCCACCGTTTCCGTTCGAGGCGTCGCGCGTGCGCACCACGCCGCCCCACGACGAGGATGATCGATATTGGAAGGCGCATGGCACGACGCCGAAGGCCTTCGTCTCGCTGGCGACGGCGCGAAAGCTTGCCGGCAGCCGGTTCGGCTCGTCCACGGCCTGGCATGTGCCGCGCGACCGCGTGACCGACCTCGCCTCGCTCCGCACCGCGCTCGCCGCGCGGCTGCGGCCCGAGGCGGTGGGCTTCAAGGTCGTGCCGCTGGCCGCGGAGGCCGGCGCCGCGGCCCGGGGTTCGACGCCCTTCGGTCCATTGTTTCTCGCGCTCTCGGCCTTCGTCGTCGTGGCCGGGCTCCTCCTCGAGTGGCTCCTGTTTCGCCTCCTCGTGACGGCACGGCGGCGCGAGATCGGCGTTCTCGCCGCGATCGGCTGGCCGCCGCGGCGGCTGGCGACGCTGCTGACGCTCGTGGGTCTCGCGGCGGCCGTCG
>RFUD01000518.1 GCA_009923125.1 Planctomycetia bacterium | reverse complement strand
CAACAGCGCGGGCAACCCGGCGAACCCCGATCCCGCCAAGACCGTCCGCTGGGGTCCCCAGACCTTCGACGAGATGCATCTGGGCTACGTCGAGTACTTCGTGCCGGGGGTCGCCGCCGGCGAGCCATCACGAGGGCTGCGACCGCGTGCGGGCGGCAGGGCCGGCGCGGCACGTCAACGGCGAGGCTCAGACGACGTGAAGGCCGAACTCGACGTCCCGTACGCCGCGACCGACAACCCGCGGCAGCGGCTCGATCTGTTTGTGCCCGCCAGGCCTGCGGCCGGCGCGCCCCTGCCCGTCGTCGTGTTCATCCATGGCGGCGGCTGGCAGAACGGCGACAAGGCGCAGGGCCGGGCCGTCGTCGGCCGATTCGCGGAGTCGGGCCTGTGTGCGGCGGCGTCGATCGGATACCGCCTCAGCGGCGAGGCGATGTGGCCCGCCCAGATCCACGACTGCAAGGCCGCCATCCGCTGGCTGCGGGCCCATGCCGGGGAGTACGGTCTCGATCCCGACCGCATCGCGGTCATCGGCCAATCGGCCGGGGGGCATCTCGCGGCCCTGCTCGGCACGAGCGGTGACGTGGCGGCGCTCGAAGGCACCCTCGGCGATCACGCCGGCGCGGGCAGCCGCGTCGCGTGCGTGATCGACTGTTACGGCCCGACCGATCTGCTCGCGCTCGGGCCGCGGCACGCGGGCTCCGGCTCCTCACCGGCCCGGTTGCTCGGTGGCCCGATCGCCGAGAACGAACGGGCCGCGCGGGAGGCGTCGCCGATCACCTACGTATCGGCGGACGATCCGCCCTTCCTGTTCATCCACGGCACGGACGATCCGGTCGTGCCGTTCGGCCAGTCGGAGCTGCTGGCCGCCACGCTCGCCAAGGCCGGCGTCGAAGCCCTGCTCGTGCCGGTGACGGGGGGTGGGCACGGCAATTTTCAGACACCGGCAGTGATGGAACGCATCCGGGCGTTTCTCCTCCGGCACCTCCGCGGCGACGACGTGTCGGTGTCCGACGCGGCGATCGACGGCGGTGGCGATCGTCGCGATTGATCTCGTGATCAGGCGGTGCGACGATGCCGTGGCCCGTCGTCACCAAGGAGCACCGTCATGCAGTCGCGAATCCTGCCGTCCTTCATGCTTTGCATCCTGCCGGGAATCCTGGCCGGTGCCATGCTCGTCGCCGCGGCCTGCCGCGGGGCGGAGCCCACCGAGTGCCCTGTGATCGGTCATGCCGCTCCCGCAACGCGCACGACGGCGGCTGGCGGGATGACCAACGGCGATTGGTGGCCCGACCAGTTCAACCTCTCGATCCTGCACCAGAACCCGCCCGCCGGGAATCCGCTCGGTGCGGGCTTCGACTACGCCACGGAGTTCAAGCAACTCGATCTCGCGGCCGTCAAACAAGACCTCCGCACCCTGATGACGACGTCGCAGGACTGGTGGCCCGCCGACTACGGCCACTACGGCCCGTTCTTCATCCGCATGGCCTGGCACTCGGCCGGCACCTACCGCGTGGCAGACGGCCGGGGCGGCGCCGGCTACGGCACGCAGCGGTTCGCGCCGCTCAACAGCTGGCCCGACAATGCCAACCTC
>RFUD01000517.1 GCA_009923125.1 Planctomycetia bacterium | reverse complement strand
GAATGGAGCGGCCCGCAGCCGACGGGCGTGATGCTGGACATCTGGGAGGAGATCGCCGGCCGGCTCGGCGTGGGCACGGAGTTCGTCCGCGAGGAGACGTTTCCCGGGTTGATGGAGGGGCTGCCCGCCGGGCGGGCCGACGTGGCGCTGGGCCCGATCGCGATCACGGAGGAACGCGAGCGCGTCGTCGATCTCACGCACCCGTTGTTTCATTCCGGCCTGCGGGTCGCGGTGCGGCAGCGCACGAACACGGGGTTCGCGGCGGCCCTGGAATCGCTCCTCTCATGGAAGCTCGTCCAACTGTTCGGCGTCGTGCTCCTGCTCGCGCTCGTCTCGGGGCATCTGTTGTGGTGGGTCGAGCGCCGCCACAATCCGCGTTCCTTCCCGCCGTCGTATCCACGCGGCGTCTGGGAGGCGACCTGGTGGATCGCCTCGACGATCATCACCGGCGGCTGCGACGACAAGCACGTGGACGGTGTCCTCGGCCGCATCCTCGCGTTCGCCTGGATGATCGGCGGGATCGTGCTGGTCGCCGCGTTCACCAGCGTGCTCACGGCCACGATCACCGCCGAACGGGTCAGCGGGACGATCCACGGCCCCCGCGACCTCGCCGGCCGCGTCGTCGGCTGTCAGGCCGGGGCGGTGACCGTGCCCGTCATCCGCCGGCTCGGCGCAACCCCCCAGGAATTCGACGACCTCACAGCGGCCATCGACGCGCTGCAGTTGGGGATGGTGGAGGCGGTGGTGAGCGAAAATCGGCAGTTGATGTTCCTCCTGTCCCGGAGCAACCGGGCCGACATCCGGCTCGTGGGCCCGATGTTCGAGTCGTTCGACTACGGGATCGCCCTGACGGCGGGGAGCCCGCTGCGGGAGGCGCTCAACAGCGTCATCCTCCGGATGCGGGAGGACGGCACGCTCGACCGCATCACCGCCGAGTGGCTCGGCAGGCACGACTGACACGCTCGTTGACGGCCAACCGTCCCGAACGTAGATTCTGGCCAGTTTTGCGGCGAAAAATCGCCGTCGCTTCGTGTTCCCCCTTGGAAAGGTTTCCCCACAGCCCATGGCCACCTCGCTCAAGAAGAAGTCCGCCGCGAAGAAGTCGTCGAAGTCGGAGGGGAAGGCCGGCAAGACCGGGCGGATGATCTATTACTTCGGCGCCAAGAAGTGCGACGGCGACGGCACCATGAAGCCGCTGCTCGGCGGCAAGGGGGCGAACCTCGCCCAGATGACCAAGATCGGGCTGCCCGTGCCGCCGGGCTTCACGATCACCACGCAGGTGTGCATCGACTACTACGACAACAAGAAGAAGTTCCCCAAGGGCCTCGAGGACGAGGTCGCCGCCTACGTGAAGCTCCTCGAGAAGGAGACGGGCAAGAAGTTCGGCGACACCCGCAACGCCCTGCTCGTGAGCGTCCGCTCCGGTGCCCGCGACAGCATGCCGGGCATGATGGACACGATTCTGAACCTCGGCCTCAACGACGAGACCGTCAAGGGACTGGCCGAGGCCACGGGCAACCCACGGTTCGCCTACGACTCGTACCGCCGGTTCATCCAGATGTACGGCGACGTGGTGATGGGCGTGCAGAAGCGGCACGAGAACGAGCACGAGCCGTTCGA
>RFUD01000516.1 GCA_009923125.1 Planctomycetia bacterium | reverse complement strand
AGCGGCATGGAACGCCGTCTGGACCTGCCCCGGATCGCGCGAGATTCTCTGCGAAGCGGGCGAACTCTATGCGGCCGCGCTCGAGGGGCTGCTCGAGACGGCCTGTGCGTATGGTCGGCTGACGGAGCAGGGGCTCGTGCTCGGGCCGTCGTGGAAGCAGATCGTCGTGCCGATCCAGACTCGCGGCCTGCCGATCGATGCCGCGCGCATCGAGAAGATCGTGGCCACGCCGCCGCCGGGTGACTCACGGATCACGCGGCACCACTGCCGGGGCGGATTTGGCCTGCCCGTCGTCGTGCGCGTCAAGCGGGCTGCGGCCGGGACCCCGGGGCACGCGTTCGCTCCCGACAGGCAGTCGCTCGCGGCGACCGCCATCCTGCGGTTCAAGACGCCGGGCGACGAGACGTTTCTGCAGACGTTCGCCGGCCCGCTCGCCCGCGACCACGCCCCGGCGATCCTCGACCTCGCGAATCCCGTGGAGATCGCCGCGGTGCACATCGGCCAGGCCCGGCCGCTCTTGGCCGCCGACCTCACGGCGCCGCTCTTGGACGTGCTCGAGGGCACGCCGCAGGCGGGGCTGACGGGCTTCATCCAGCCCTACGGCCGGGGCGACACGCAGCCGCGACTCGAGTTTCTCGAGCCCCATCAGCCAGGCAGGATCCCGGTGGTGTTCATCCACGGCCTGGCGAGCGACGAGGGCACGTGGTTCGACCTGCTCAACGAGTTGCGCACCTGGCCGACCTTTCATCGGCGGTTCGAGCCGTGGGTCTACCACTATCCGACCGGCGCCGCGTTTCTGCAGTCGGCGGCGGTGCTGCGCCGTGACCTGCAGCAGGCGATGCAAGCCCTCGATCCCCGGGGCACCGACCGCGCGGTCCAAAACATGGTGCTCGTGGGGCACAGCATGGGTGGGCTCCACGCCAAGCTGATGGTCGTTGATTCGGGCACCGCGCTGTGGGACGCGATCGCCACGCGGCCGTTCGACGAGGTGCAGATCCCGCCCGACTTGCGTCCGCTCGTCGGCCGAGCCTACTTCTTCAAGCCGCTGCCGTTCGTGAAGCGGGTGGTGTTCATCGCCACCCCGCACGCGGGCTCGTCGCTGGCGTCGCGGGCCGTGGGACGGGTCGCGTCGGTCACGGTCCGGCAGCCGGCGGAGACCCGCGCGATCCATGAAACGATCGTAACGCTGAATCCTGGCGTATTTCGCGAGGACTACGAGAAGAATTTGCCGACGACGGTGGACATCCTGGAGCCCGATTCGACGATCCTGCAGGCGATCCACCGATCGCTCACGGGCGATCCGAACGACTGCGTGGTGCCAGCCTCGAGTGCCCGCCTGCCCGGCACGGTGAGCGAGATCGAGGTGCCCGCCACGCATACCAAGGTGCATCATCAGCCGGCCACGGTGTGCGAGCTCGAGCGCATCCTCACACAGCACCTGCGGGAGACAGGTCTGTAGGGCTGGTGTCGCGGTTCGTTGCCTTCGTCGAGCGCAGGTGACAATAACCCGCAATCGGAGCCGGCGGTAGGCATGCTCGACTACGGTCGTGTTGAGAGTACACGACTCGTGGGTTTTGCTCAAGCGCCGATAGTCCTCAACGACTCCCTTCGTCTGCGCGTGCC
>RFUD01000515.1 GCA_009923125.1 Planctomycetia bacterium | reverse complement strand
CGCCCAGCGGCATGCCGTGCTCCTTGAGGAACTTGATCAGATACTCCCGCGGGATGCGGCGATCCTGCGAACCGGGGATCCGGTAGCCCTTCAGGCGGCCGGAGTCGAACCACTTGCTCACCGTGCGGGGCGCCACTTTACAGATCTTGGCGACCTGGCCAGTTGTAAAAACCTTCATCGCTTCTGCTCCATTTCGATCTTTGGTGTCCGGAAACGATCTGGCCAGCCCGCCCCTGTTCGGGCAACGGAGCACAGCCCCCCTGTGACGCGGTTTCTCGCCGGGAGCACGCCCGCGTCGTCGGGCCCCTCGGCGGACGGCGCGAAGCGCGGAGGGGGGCTGAAGAGAGGCATCCCGCCCGACCTGCGCCCATGCAGGGCGCGATCGACGGATGCGGTGGCTCGCAGGTATCCCCCCCTGCTTCCGTGCCGGGAACGTGTTCCGGTTTGCACCGGGACACGTTCGCTGCACGACCGTCCAAGAGGGTAGATCGAAAGATCCAGTGGTGAGACTTGAGCCGTTCTTCCGGAACGCACCGATGGCGCCGGCCGCCGCCGCGCGCCTGCCGTCCGGCGGCCGCGCCGCAAGCGGGACAATCCGGCCGCGTCAGGCCGCTTTCGCCGTTCGAACCCGGGCCTGCCCGACCGCCGACTCGAACCGCACCGAAACCCGCTTGGAGACGCCCGACTCCTCCATCGTGACGCCGTACAGCGTGTCGGCCGCGGCCATCGTCTTTTTCGAATGCGTGACCACGATGAACTGGGTGGAGGAGAGGAAGTCGCGGAGCACGCCGACGAAGCGGTCCACATTGGCCTCGTCGAGCGCGGCGTCGACCTCGTCGAGCACGCAGAACGGGCTCGGCCGCGACCGGAAGATCGCCAGCAGCAGGGCCACGCAGGTCATCGTCTTCTCGCCGCCGGAGAGCAGCGAGATGCTCCGCGGCTCCTTGCCGGGCGGCCGGGCCACGATCTCGACCGATGTCTCCAGCAGGTCCACGTCGGGGTCGAGCACGATGTCGGCCTGGCCGCCGGCGAACAGCCGTTCGAACAGCTCGCGGAAGTAGACCCGGACCGTCTCGATCGTCTCCCCGAGCAGTCTGCGGCTCTCCTCGTCGATCCGCGCGATGAGCTGCTCGATCGACCGCTTCGCGTCGGTGACGTCGGCCAGCTGGGCCTCGAGCGTCGCCAGCCGCTGGGCGAGGGCGTCGGCCTCGGCGAGGGCCTCGAGGTTCACCGACGACATTCCGCCGAGTTTTCGTCGCAGGACTTCGATCTCCGCCTCGAGCGCGGCCCGGTCCCCGGGAACGGGCTCCCCGGCCGCGTCGGACGGGGGCTCGGTGCTGGCGGTCCGCTCCGCCTCGAGATCGATGTCGTACTCGTCGCGCATCCGCTCGATGATCCGGGCCCGGCGGTGCCGGGCCTCCCCCGCCTCGAGGTCGTGGGTGTGGATCGCCTCTCCGAGGGCGATCATCGTGGCCCGCGAGCGGTCGGTCGCCGTCAGAGCCGTCTGACGATCGACCGCCAGCCGGTCGCGAAGCAGCGTCAGTTCCTCGAGCGTGGCGGCCGCCTGCTCCGCCGCCACGGCCGCTTCGGCGAGCGTGGCGCCGGCGGCGAGGAGCTCCAGGTCG
>RFUD01000514.1 GCA_009923125.1 Planctomycetia bacterium | reverse complement strand
ACGGTCGCCAGAGAAACGGTCGCCAGAGAAACGGTCGCCAGAGAAACGGTCGCCAGCGCGAGCAGCACCGACGCGAGCAGCGGGGCAAGTCGCCTCATCGTGCGGCCTCGTACAGCCGGGCCAGGTCGTCCGCATCCACCGGCCGCGGATTGAAGCCGGCCGTCCACTGTGCCGCGGCCTGCGTCGCCAGGAGGCAGACGTTCGGGGCGACGACCCGCGCCGCGGCCAGCGTGGTCGCCAGCCGCGAACGGGCAAGCAGGTCCGCCAGCCAGGCGGCGAGGCATTCGCCGGCGGCGTCGGCCGGGCACTCGACCCCGATGGCGGCCAACAGGTCGGCGTAGACGTCGCCACAGGCGGGGCCGTTGAACCGCACGACGTGCGGGAGCGCGAGCCCCACGGCCTGTCCGTGGGGCACGTGGTGGGTCGCCGTGAGCGGATTCGCCAGCGCGTGGGCGGCGCCGAGCATCGAGTTCTCGATCGCCAGACCGGCCAGCGCGGCCCCGAACTGGACCTCCGCGCGGGCGGCGATCGTGCCGCCGTCGGCGAACACGCCCGGCAGGTTGGTCGCCAGGAGGCGGAACGCCTCGCGCGAGAACATCCGAGAGGCGGGCGTGGCGGCCCGGCTGACGTGGCTCTCGACGGCGTGCGAGACCGCGTCGATGCCGGTGAGGGCCACGAGCGAGAGCGGCTGCGTGAGCGTGAGGTTGACGTCGAGAATGGCCACCCGGAAGGCGGCGCCCGCGGCCCCGCAGGCCATCTTCATGCCGGTGGCCGGGTCGGTGACGAGCGCGAACGACTGCGTCTCGCTGCCGGTGCCGGCGGTGGTGGGCACCGCGATCGACGGCAGCATCGCGGCGGGCGTGGAGTCGCGGCCGCGGTAGTCCTGCATCCGCCCGCCGCAGGAGACGAGGAAGTTGATCCCCTTGGCGCAGTCCATCGACGAGCCGCCGCCGAGGCCCACGATCAGGTCGGGACGAAACGCCCGCGCGAATTCCGCCCCGGCCGCGACATGGTCGGTGGTGGGGTTCTCGCCGAACGCCGAGAACACGGCCGTCGTCAGGCCCGCCGCGGCGAGCGACTCGACCGCCGCGGCGGTGTGGCCCGCGGCCACGATGCCCGGATCGCTGGCGACGAGGGCCCGCGTCGCACCGAGGTCGTGGGCCAGCGATCCCAGTCGCCGGAGGGAGCCCGGACCCACCACGAGCCGCGGGCCGGGCCGCAGTTCGTAGTCGCGCGTGGCGAGCGTCGCCGCGCCGCTCATCACGCTGCGCCCACGGCGGCCGGCGCCGGCACCTGCAGCGCCCGGGAGCGGTACAGGAAGTCGATGATGTTGCCCTCGTGCGGTTGGAGCCAGTCGAGCTTGGTGGTGGGGATGGGCCCGAGATTCAGCCGGTCGATCGAGGTGGAGTCGATGAGCCGGGCCTGGAACGCCGGGTCGTCGGTGAGCGCCGTCGCCACGAGCGTCGGGCCGATCGCCTCGAGCACCCGTTCCTGCGGGCACTTCACCACGCTGACGAACGGAAACATGTACTCGGCCTTGGCGATCTCGGGCTCCGGCGTCGCGCAGTGCACGACCGTGGGTCGCAGCCAGCCGCACCGTTCCCCCTCCACGAACCGCGGGCCGTGGGCGGC
>RFUD01000513.1 GCA_009923125.1 Planctomycetia bacterium | reverse complement strand
GATGAGCAGCATCACCAGCGAGAGTTCGGGGTGGTTCGTCGACACGGCCTGTGACACCTGCTGGAGCATGACCGTCTTGCCGGTCCGCGGCGGGGCCACGATCAGCGCCCGCTGCCCCTTGCCGAGCGGCGTGAGCAGATCCATCACGCGGGTCGTGAGCGGCTGCTGGCCGGTCTCGAGGCGCAGCCACGTCTCGGGATTGATGGGCGTGAGCTGGTCGAACGTCTTCACGCTCGCGTAGTCGTCGGGAGGCATTCCCTCGACCTCGAGAATCTCCTTCACCCGCGGCCCCTGCTGCCGACGGCCGGGCAGGACGAGTCCCTTGATGAACACGCCCTCGCGCAGGCGATACCGTTCGACCATCGTGCCGGGCACGAACGGGTCGGTCCGCTCGCGCGTGTAGTTCGTCTCCACGCTGCGCAGGAAACCGTAGCCGTTGGGATGCATCTCCAGCACTCCCTGCCCCGGCTCGAGCGGGATCGGCTCACCGTTTTCGGCCACTTCCGGCTCGAACTCGGGAGGCCGCATGCCCTCCCCCTCCATGTCCACCGCACCCGCACCGGCCATGCCGGCCGCCGGTCCACCGCCGCCACCGCGGCGATAGCGTCGCCGCCGGCCATAGCCGCCGCCGCCGCCAAAACCTTGGCCACCCTGCCCCTGCGGTCCGGGGCCGAAGCCCCCCTGGCCGCCCGGGCCACCCTGCCCGCCTTGGCCGCCGTATCCCCGTCCTCTCGACCGTCTCCGCTTCGACATGGATCAGAACACTCTCCAAAAGGACCAGGACCGCAAGCCGTGCATCCGCCGGCGGCGGACGATCACACACTCAGAACTTCACCCGTCCCCGGAAGATTCGCCCTTCTCGGGCCCACCTGAACGGAGCCCTTCGGGAAATCAACGAGCCTGAACCGGAGGGAGCCGAAGCTCGACCCACGAACCCCCTCCACATTCGCCCACGATCTGAAACTCAGGCGGCGAATACCGCCAGACCGCGTGGCCGGGAGAGCCCGTGGGAATCGTTCACTTGAGAAAAACTCGGGAACAATTCCTGCCGACGCTGGTCCGACCAACGCCGGCCGAGCCACCACTCCCCAGGCGACCTTCGCAGGCTCCGCGAGCGGGTGGCTCCGAACACTCGGCAAAGTATCCGACCGCTGGCTCGGACTGTCAAGCCACGGGCTCCAGGCCGACCTCGGCCCCCTCCCGAAAGGTGGAGCGGGGCAGGTTGGGCGGGCCGCGGCGGTCCCGCCCGGCGTGGGGAGCAGATGGGCCGATTTTGGTTGCGGATCGCGCGACCGCTTCGACCGATACATCCTTCCCATGGGGAACGGTCCGCGGCGGTGCCCGGGACTCCCCGACAGCCAGCCCGTGGAACACCAGGTGAGACCCATGCTCGCAGGCCGTTTGCGTCCCTCCAGAGATCTGTTGTCCAGCTTCGTGGTTCTCGGCACGTGCCTCGCGGCCGCCGCCGGGAGCACGTCGGCCGCCGACGAAGCCGGAGCGGCGTCACTGGTGGCGGGGGCGACCGTGCCCTGGCACGCCTCGCTCCCCGCGGCGCGACAGGCCTCGCTGGTCAGCCGGCGGCCCGTGATCGTGATTTTCACGGCCGGCAACACGGCGTCTGGCGCGGCGCTGGTCCGCGACG
>RFUD01000512.1 GCA_009923125.1 Planctomycetia bacterium | reverse complement strand
GAGGTCCCACTTGAGGCTCATGTTCTCGCCGTTGATCTCGAAGGTGTAGAGCGCCTTGTGGCCGCGGGCATACCGGGTGCTCTCGAACAGGCCGAGCGACCCGTTCTTGAAGTGGCAGAGGAACGAGCAGGCGTCGTCGATCTTCACCGGCTCCACCTTGCCGGTGAGCGTGTGCTTCCGCTCCTTCACGAACGTCTCGGTCATGGCCGTGACGTCGGCGACGGTGCCGTTGAGCCACAGCGCCGTGTCGATGCAGTGGGCGAGCAGGTCGCCCGTCACGCCGCTGCCGGCCGCCGCGGCGTCGAGCCGCCAGAGGGCCGCGCCCCCCTGGGGCAGGTCGGCGTTGATCGTCCAGTCCTGGAGGAACTCGGCGCGGTAGTGGAAGATCCGGCCGAGCTTGCCGGAGTCGATGATCTGCTTGGCGAACGTCACCGCCGGAATGCGGCGATAGTTGTACCAGACGGTGTTGGGCACGCCGGCCTTCTCGACGGCCTCGCACATCCTCTCCCCCTCGGCCACGTCCATCGAGAGCGGCTTCTCGCAGAGGATCGCCTTGCCGTGCTTCGCCGCTTCGATCGCGATCTCGGCATGCAGGTTGTTCGGCGTGCAGATGTCGATGGCGTCGATGTCGTCGGCGGCCATGAGCTTCCGCCAGTCGGTCTCCACCCGCTTGTAGCCCCAGCGGTCGGCGAAGGCCTGCGCCTTCTCGGCGTCGCGGGCGGCCACGGCCTGGAGGACGGGCAGGTATTCGAGGTCGAAGAAATCCTTGACGCGGTTGTAGCCGTTGGAGTGGGCGCGGCCCATGAAGCCGTAGCCGATCATGCCGATGCGGAGTTGCTTTGTCGGCATCCTTGAGCCAATAGCCCGAGCACTGCACGATGTCGAGCTTGCCCTTGGGATCGTCGGCCGGGCAGTGCTTGCCCGTCTTGTCGTGCGCGCCGGCGCCGTGCACCTCGCCGTCGTTCTGGGCCACGTGGAAGTCGATCGTCCACGGCCGGAGTTTCTCGACCATCTTCTCGTAGGCCGGCCAGAACTCGGCGGCCGTGTAGCCCGGCTGCACGAGGGCGTGCTCCGGCGCGTTGTAGCCCAACAGGTAGAGATAGGTGTGGGCGAGGTCGGCCTGAAAGCCGAGCGCCTCGGGCATGCCGACTTCCTCGAGCAGGTCGAGCATGTCCTTCCAGGAGTGCATGCCCGCCCAGCAGATCTCCCCCTCGGCTGCCAGCCGCTGGCCGTGGTCCCTGGCGATCTTGGCCGCCTCCCGGAACGTCTCGGCGATCTTCGCCGTGTTGGCCTTGGGGTTCTCCCGCCACTTGTTCACGCCGAACTCGGCCGAGTCGATGCGGATCACCCCATACTTCCGCACGCCGTGTTTCTCGAACACCTTGGCGATCCGGCAGGCCATCTTCACGGCCGAGAGAAACTTCTCCTTCGCGGCCGCGTCCCCCATCGCCGAGTCGCCCACCGTGCCGGGCCACACGGGCGCCACGAGCGAACCGACCGAGAAGCCGTGCTTCGCGATCAGGTCGGCGATCTTCACCAACTCCGCGTCGGAGGCCTCGGGGTTCGTATGCGGCAGAAACAGGAAGTAGTCGATGCCGTCGAACTTCTGGCCATTCACATTCGCCGCGGCCGTCAGCTCCAGCATCCGC
>RFUD01000511.1 GCA_009923125.1 Planctomycetia bacterium | reverse complement strand
CGCTCACGAGCGACATGTTCCCGCGCCGGGCGGTGGCGTCGGTCGTGGGGATCGGCGGCATGGCCGGGTCGGTGGGTGGGATGCTGATCGCGCTCGTCGTGGGGGCGATCCTGCAGAAGACGGGCAGTTACGTGCCGATCTTCGTGATCTGCGCCTCGGCGTATCTTGCGGCGCTCGCGATCATCCACCTGCTCGTTCCGAAGCTCGAGCCCGCGCGGCTCGACGACGCATCCGCCTCACCGCAGTGACGGTCAGCCGAAGATCGGGCGGATGTGGCGGTCGAGCAGGTTGTCGGTGACATTGCGGCTGACGACCGCCGCATGCTCTTCCAGGGCCTTGAAGTATTGGGCTCCCTTCTTCGCGGCCACCTTGAATGCCACGTGGAGCAGCTGGCGGAAGTGCGGGTTGTACGCCGGGCACGACGGCACGTGCCGCAGGGCCGAGACGTACCCGTCGGCCGACCAGCCCGCGACGTCGGCGGCCGTCGGCAGCCGCCGCATGTCGATGTCGATCACGGTGGCGTAGGGTGCCGTCAGCTCGGCGTAGTGGTCGAGGGCCTGGGCGTAGATTTCCTTGGCGAGTGCGAGCGGCTCGCCGTCCGACTCCGCGAGGCCGATCAGCTCCTCGAGCCAGGTGGTGCCCGCGGTCTTCACGTGGACGCCGGCGTCATGTCGCCGGAGGAGCTTCTTGATCACGGGGTAGAGCGAAAACTTGTCGCTCCCGGAATGCACGCTCAGCTTGAGCGTGGCAGGCAGCCCGAAGCGATCGCGGGCGAAGGCGAGCACGCACAGGTCGGCCTCGAATTCCCGCTGGAAGGCGGCCAGATCGCCGACGTAATCCACGCCCTTGTTGAAGCGGCCGGTGAACTTGGGGGCGATCGTCTGCAGCGGTATCCCCTCGTCGGCGAGCAGTTTGAGGATCACGAACAGCTGCTCGGGCGTCTGGGCGGCGTCGGTTTCATCCATCGAAACCTCCGTCACGAACTCCTCGTCGTGGCGGTGCGCGGCGATGTGCCGGAAGATCCGCCCGGCCTCTTCGGCTGCCGGCAAAAACTTCGCCACCGTCTGTTCGGCCGTGGCGAAATCGATCCGCAGCCCTCCGGGCAGGCCGGGCACGTCGATCGCCCCCATCAGCGGGCCGAGCGCCTTGAGCGCCGCCGCGTGCCGGTCGGCGGCGGCCGGCTTGCCGATCGCCTCGGCCACGTCGATCGTGAAAAAATCGCTCGCCGCCAAAAAACGATCGACCGTCGCCAGGCCGATGTGATCGGCATCGACGTAATACGGCCTCTGCCAGCCGAGGGCGGCCACGGCCGCGTCGGCCTCGGCCCGCAGATCGTCCGGATGGCTGCCGACGATCGTGTGTTCGCGGTTCGACTTGTTCCACACCGGGAACACGCCGATGCCCTCCTCGTGGGCCCGGCACACGGCCGCCAACTGCGCCTGCCCCTGCCGGGCAAAACGGTCGCCCATTCCGATCGTGTGCTTTTCAATCGGCTTCAATCGCCTGCTCCTTGCAACAGGCTGCATCGTCGCAGGCGACTCGCCTCACGAAAAACCATCTTTGATGCACATCGACTCTCGAAAACGGCAACGCTGATCGCGGGGGCCGGCGGTCACACGGCCGTGAATGCCCGCTCGATGCGGTCGAGGA
>RFUD01000052.1:5127-10238 GCA_009923125.1 Planctomycetia bacterium | reverse complement strand
CAGCACTTTCGCGACACCTACGACCACACGATGGAACTGCTCGACATCACCGAGGGTTATCGCGAGATCGGCAGCGACCTGCGCGACATCTATCTGGCGAGCGTCAGTAACCGGATGAACGACATCATGAAGGTGCTCACGGTGATCGCCACGATCTTCATGCCGCTGACGTTCATCACCGGGTGGTACGGCATGAACTTCAACACGGAGTCTCCGTGGAACATGCCGCTGCTCAACTATCGCTACGGCTCCCTCGTGGCCGCGGGGGTCATGCTGCTGTCGGTCGGCGGCATGCTCGTGTTCTTCTGGCGCCGGGGTTGGCTGCGCCGCTGGCACTAGGTTCACGCGAAACACGAGCCTCCGGCTCGTTTTCGCTTGGCCGGCCTCCGCCGGCTGGCGCGAACCCGGCCCTCCGGGCCTGGCGCTTTTGGGCAGGGCTCGAAACACGAGCCTCCGGCTCGTTTTCGCTTGGCCGGCCTCCGCCGGCTGGCGCGAACCCGGCCCTCCGGGCCTGGCGCTTTTGGGCAGGGCTGGAAACACGAGCCTCCGGCTCGTTTTCGCGTGGCCGGTGGCCGTTACGCGCGGCCCAGGAGGAAGAACGTGGGCATCGTGCCCTTCCCCTTCACCCGGATCTCGCCCCGATCGGTGAACCGGAAGGCGTCGCCGAGCAGGTCGCGGGTGGCCTGGGTCACGTGGATCCGCGACGGCTCGCCGTGCGACTCCATGCGGCTGGCGATGTTGACGGTGTCGCCCCACAGGTCGTAGCTGAATTTGTGGCGGCCGATGACGCCGGCGGCCACGGGCCCGGAGTGGACGCCGATCCGGAGTTCCATGGTCAGGCCCCGCGACCGCATCACGCCCTGGAAGGCCTCCTGCATGCCGAGCGCCATCGCCGCCACGGCGGTGGCATGGTCGTCCCGCGGGACGGGCACCCCCGCCACGGCCATGTAGGCGTCTCCGATCGTCTTGATCTTCTCCACGCCGTGGGCCCGGGCGAGGTGGTCGAACGTGGAAAAGATATCGTCGAGCATGGCCACGAGGTGCCGGGCGTCCACGCGTTGCGAAAACTCGGTGAAGCCGCAGAGGTCGGCGAACAGCACCGAGACGCAGGGAAAACTCTCGGCGATCGAGGCCTCCCCATCCTTGAGCCGGACGGCGATCTGCTCCGGCAGGATGTTGAGCAGCAGCCGCTCTGACTTCTCCTGCTCGCGCTTGAGTTCCGCCAGCGAACGCTCGAGGGCCTCGAAGGCGGCGTTCCGCTCGAGCAGCCGGTGGTAGGCGCCGGAATGGACGCGGATGCGGGCGATGAGCTCCACGCGGTCGGGCGGCTTGACGAGGTAGTCGCTGGCCCCGGCTCCCAGCAGCTGTGCCTTGACGATCGACTCCTCCCGGCCGGAGAGCACGACCACCGGCACGTGGGCCGTGGCGGCCGTGGCGCGGAACCTGCGGACCATGTCGAGCCCGTCGATGCCGGGCATCACGAGATCCTGGAGGATCACCGTGGGGCGAAACTCCGCCGCCGTCTCGAGGGCCGCGTCGGCACTCTGGCAGTACCGAAAGACGATGTCGGCCTCTCCGGCGAGCATCCGCCGCACCGCCTCGCCGATCATCGCCTGATCGTCGACGAGGAGCACGCGGTGCAGGGCGGTGTCGGCCATGGGGTCAAACGGTCCAGGCCCCCCCGGCGCGTGAGGGACGGCGATGAGGCAAGCCCCCCGGCGCGTGAGGGACACCGCGAGCGAAACGTCGAGGCAAGCCCCCCGGCGCGTGAGGGATACAAACTGGGGAACTAGGATTCGAACCTAGACTAACTGGTTCAGAGCCAGTCGTGCTACCGTTACACCATTCCCCAAGAATCGCGGGCGGGCGACATGCCGCGGACTGGGCGGCACCGACGGACGCTACAACAATGAGGGCGGTCGGGTGCGTCGTCCGACGTGCCCGCCGCGGGAAAGAGACTACCGCGGGTCCCCGCGGGAGGCAATCGCGGGCGCCCGCGCCGGAGGTTCGACCGTCACGTGCCCACGACCTGTGTCCTCGAAGTTGTCGCCGGCGGACACGTCGGCAAGCGATTCCGACTCGCCGCCGGGCGGACCGTCATCGGCCGGCATCCGTCATGTGGGATCGTGCTCGATGCGGTGGCCGTGAGCCGCCACCACGCCGCGGTGACGGTCGAGGGCGACGAGACGTGGCTCGAGGATCTCGGCAGCCGCAACGGCACGCTCGTCGATGACCGGCCCTTCTCCGGTCGCCGGCTGCTCGCGGACGGTGAGACCGTGGTCATCGGGGATCAGCGGCTGAAGTACGGTTCGCACGCCCCGCTGACGGCCGAACGGCTGTTGAACTCCGGGGAGATCGGCGACGCCGATTTCGTCGAGGACGCCGTCGGCTCGGTGATCGTCTCGGAGGTCGCGGTCGTCATGCGGCCCGAGGACGACGCCACGGACCACCAGACGATGCTCCGGGCCTCGCTCGGGCTCGACCGGGCGATCGGGTCGTCCGTGGGGCTCGAGGAGGTTCTGCCGCGCACCCTCGACGGCCTGTTCGAGATCTTTCCGCAGGCGGAACGCGGGTTCCTGCTGCTCGTCGATCCGGACACGCAGCGTCTCGTGCTGCGGGCGAGCAAGTTCGTCGATGCGGCCCGGCAGGGACCGCTGCTGTTCAGCCGATCGCTGATGGACCGGGTGGTGCAGTCGCGGCAGGCGGTGCTGTCGGCCGATGTCACGGACGACAGCCGCTTCGACCTCAACATGAGCGTCGCCGACTGCGGGATTCGGTCGGTGATGTGCGTCCCGTTCGTGCGCGACGACGGCGTCGTGCTGGGCGTGCTGCAGATCGACAGGAGCGACGTGCAGTCGCAGTTTCAGCGGACCGACCTCGATCTCCTCGCCGGTGTCGCGGGCACGGTCACCCGGGCGATCGAGCAGGCGCAGGCCCACGAGCAGCGGCTGTCGCAGGAACAGCTGCGACGCGACCTGGAACTGGCGCACCGGGTGCAGCAGGGACTGCTCCCCGCGCGACCGCCGGAGATCCCGGGGTACGAGTCGTTCGACTACTACGAGCCGGCACGGCAGATCAGCGGCGACTTTTTCAGTTACGTCGCCCTGGCGGACGGACGAACGGCGGTGGTGCTGGCGGACGTTTCCGGCAAGGGGATTTCGGCGGCGCTCGTCATGGCGGCGCTGTCCGCCGACGTTCGCTACTGCCTGGCGAGCGAGCGCGACGTGGCGACGGCCCTGGCGCGGATCAACGAGAGCCTGTGCCGCAGTGGCTGGGAGGATCGGTTCGCGACGTTGGTGGTGGCGGTGCTCGACCCGCGAGCGCATCGGCTCACGCTGGTGAACGCGGGGCACATGCCGCCGCTCCTGCGGGCGATCGACGGCACGGTGCGGGCGATCGGCGTGGAGGAGGCGGGGCTTCCCCTGGGAGTCGATCACGACCAGGTCTACGAGGCGGTGGAACTGTTCTTCGAGCCCGGCAGCGTGCTCGTGCTGTACACCGACGGCATCAGCGAGGCCATGGATCACGCCCACCGACCGTACGGCCTCGCGCGGCTGGAGCGGATGATCGCCTCCGCCCCCGGGAACGCCGTGCAGGTCGGACAGCGGCTGCTGGCGGACGTCGAGCGGCATGCCGCCGGCCAGGTGCGCAGCGACGACATCTGCGTCGTGTGCGTGGGCCGCACCGCAGAGTCGGCGTAGAGTCCCGCAGCGGTCGCCCGCGGGGACGGGTTCAATCCGCGCGGCGGGCCGGCCGATACCTCCCCTGCAGGTGGTTCCAGCGACGGCAGGGAGGCCTCGACGATGAGCTTTTTCCAGTGGGTGCGCGAGGGTGTGCGGCAGGCCGTGGTGCTCGGCCTGGCCGACGCCGTGGAGGACGTGGGCACGCGGGTGCGCGAGGAGGACCTCGGTCCGGCGCTCGCCAAGACGCTGCGCGAGCGGCTCGCCGTCGCGCCGAGCGATGTCGGTGGGCAGACCGTGCTCGAGTCGCCCGCCGTGGCGACGGCCCCCCGGCGGCGGCTCGGACGCTCGATCGACGCGCTGCGCAAGGCCGCCTGACGGCCCGCGGGTCAGGTCGTCGGCCCGAGTTCGGCGGCGGTCGGCGGTTCGCCGAAGCGGATCTGCGGGAGGAGCCCGACGGCCCGCCGCAGTTCCCGCTCCCAGTGCGACCGGATCTCCACGAGATCGGGATCGGACGCGGCCAGCCGGCGGTACCGGCGGACGGCGAGATCGTCATTCGCGTAGACGAGCAGGTCGATCGGCGGTCCGACGGCCACGTTCGACCGCATCGTCGAGTCGAGCGAAATGATGGCGTATTTGACCGCCTGCTCGAGCGTCGTCTCCCCGAAGCGGATGCCGCGGTCGAGGATCGGCCGGCCGTATTTGCTCTCCCCGATCTGCAGGAACGGCGACGAGCGGGTGCAGCGGAGCGGGTTGCCCTGCGCGTAGATCATGTACAACTGCGGATCCTCGCCGCGGATCTGGCCGCCGACGAGCAGGTTCACGGCGAAACTGATGTGGTCGCGTTCCATGTATTCGCGGTCGAGGGCGGCGACCTCCCGCACCTTCGCGCCCACGCAGCGGGCGGCGTCGTAGAAGGTCGAGACCGCGGCCAGCCCCTCTCCGGCGTGAAACTCCTGCTCGAGCCGGGTCATGATCGACTGGGTGAGCGACAGGCTGCCGCTGGACAGGATCGTGAACATCCGCTCCCCATGCGTGGAAAACGTGTGCATCTTGCGACACACGTCCACCTGGTCGATGCCCGAATTGGTGCGGGAGTCGGAGGCCATCACGAGGCCCTCGTGGGTGCGGATGCCGACGCAGTACGTCATCGAGAACTCCGGGAAACGACCATTCGGCGCGGGACTTGCTGATGCTCATCCGACGCGAGCCGCAGACTAGCCGTTGCGGCACATTCGTCAAGGAAATGTCGGTTTTCACATGCGGCTGCCGGCCGCGGTGCCTTCCATCGCGGCACCCGCTGCCCGGTTTCCGCGCAGCCTCGAGTCGTGCGGAGCGACGCGACCGGTGCGGAGCGGGACGGTTGGAATGAACCACGAACATGGCCGGGCGGACGGCGACGTCGGCGGGGATGTCGGCTCGCTCCTCGGC
>RFUD01000052.1:0-5095 GCA_009923125.1 Planctomycetia bacterium | reverse complement strand
TACCTGCCGCTGCACCGCCGGCTCGCGCAGACGAGCGCCGACGACTTCCGGCGCCGCAAGGCGATGACCGACCTGTCGATGCGTCAGGACGGGGTCGGGTTCACGGTCTACCGGGCCGAGGAAGGGATCGAGCGGGTGTGGCCGATGGATCCCGTGCCGCGGATCATCCCGGCGGCCGAGTGGCGGCGGATCGAGGCGGGGCTGATCCAGCGGATCAACGCCCTGAACCTGTTCCTCTGGGACATCTACCACGAGCAGCACATCCTGCGGGACGGCATCGTGCCGGCCCGACTCGTGCTCCAGGGCGGCTACTTCCGCCGCGAGTTCGTCGGCGTCAACGTGCCGCGGCGGATCTACATCCACATCTGCGGCACGGACCTCATCCGGGCCGCCGATGGCGAATACCTGGTGCTGGAGGACAACGCCCGCACGCCGTCCGGCGTGAGCTACATGCTGCAGAACCGGCAGGTGCTCAAGCGGGTGTTCCCCGCCCTGTTCAGCGACTACGACGTCCTGCCGAACGACGACTATCCGGCCGCCCTCCTCGACGTGCTGCAGTACATCGCGCCGGAGTCGGCCACGCAGCCCACGGCGGTGCTCCTCAGCCCCGGCATGTACAACTCGGCCTACTTCGAACACAGCTTCCTGGCCCAGCGGATGGGCATCGAGCTCGTCGAGGGCCGTGACCTGCTCGTGGACGGCAATCGCGTGTTCATGCGGACCACCCGCGGGCGGCAGCGGGTGGACGTGATCTACCGACGGATCGACGACGACTTCCTCGACCCGCTCACATTCCGGCCCGACAGCGCCCTCGGCGTGCCGGGGCTCGTGAACGCCTACCGCGCCGGCACGGTGGCGCTGGCCAACAGCATCGGCACGGGCATCGCCGACGACAAGGGCGTGTATCCCTTCGTGCCCGACATGATCCGCTACTACCTCCAGCAGGATCCGCTGCTCAACAACGTGGAGACGTTCCGGCCGGAGATTCCCGCCCAGCGCAGCCACGTGCTCGCGAATCTCGACAGGCTCGTCGTGAAGCGGGTGAACGAGTCGGGCGGCTACGGCATGCTCGTGGGCCCCGCCTCCACCCGGGAACAGCGCGAGGAGTTTCGCCGGGAGATCGAGGCCAACCCGCGGGACTTCATCGCCCAGCCCACGATCCAGCTCTCGACGCATCCCACCTTCGTCGACGGGCGGCTCGAGGGACGCCACGTCGATCTGCGGCCGTTCATCCTCTGCGGCGAGCGGGTCTCCGTGACGCCCGGCGGCCTGACCCGCGTGGCGTTGCCGAAGGGCAGCCTCGTGGTGAACAGCTCCCAGGGAGGCGGCAGCAAGGACACCTGGGTGCTGGCGGAGGGGCGGTCATGAACCGGCGAGGTGAGCCATGCTGAGCCGGGTCGCCGACGCGCTGTTCTGGATGAGCCGCTACCTGGAGCGGGCCGATCACTTGGCCCGCGCGGTGGACGTCACGTTTCACCTCGACCTCGACCTCCACGGCGTGCTCGCCAACCCCGTCGAGCTCGAGTGGAACGCCCTGCTCACGCTGTTGCGCCAGCCGCCGCCTCCCGTGGCCGACGGCGAGCATCCGGTGGCGGCCGTGCAGCGCTGGCTGCTCCTCGACATGGCGAACCCGGGAAGCGTGATGTCGTGCGTGAACCGCTCGCGCAACAACGCCCGCAGCATTCGCGGCTCGATCAGCCCGCCGATGTGGCGCGAGCTCAACAAGCTCCACTGGCGGCTCTCCGATCCCTCGCTGCGTGGTCGCGTGGCGGAGTCGCCCCACGACTTCTGCCAGGAAACGCAGCTCGGCGTGCTGCTGTTCCACGGCGTCTGCGAGTCCACGCTCACGCACGACGAGGGCTGGCACTTCATCCAGCTCGGCCGGCACCTCGAGCGGGCCGACAAGATCCTGCGGATTCTCGACTCGAAGTTCAGCCTCCTCGAGCGGGGCGACGGCGTCGACCTGCCGATCCGGGCGCTGCAATGGGGCGCCGTGCTCAAGAACTGCGCCGCCTACGAGGCCTACCAGCGGCTGTACATCAGCCGGGTGGAGCCGGAGCGGGTGGTCGAGTTCCTGTTGGTGAACCCCGACTTCCCCCACTCGGTGCGGTTCTGCCTGACGCGGATCATGCAGTCGCTCACCGCGATCAGCGGCCGGCTGCCGGAGCGGTGCGACGACGAGGTGGTGCGCACGGTGGGCCGGCTGCTCAACGACCTCGTGTACCTCGATGGGACGTCGCTCGACGGTGAGCGGTTGCACGCCTTCCTCGGCGACGCCCTGGCCCGCTGCGCCCGCATCGGCCATCACCTCCACGAACAATACGCGCTGCAGTAACCGGGCCGGCCTGGGGAGTTCCACCCGATGATCCTCGAAATCCAGCACGAAACGACGATGGCGTACTCGGAGCCGGTGAGCGAGTGGCTGTGCGAATTGCGCATGGAGCCGACGAGCGACCGCGGCCAGCGGTGCCATTCGTTCCAGATCACCCTCGGGCAGCCGGTGGCGATCGCGAAATACCTCGACGGCTTCGGCAACCGGGTGCATCACTTCAACCTGCTCAAGCCCCCCACGCGGCTGCGGATCCTCGCGGCGAGCGTCGTCGAGACGGAGGACGCGGCCACGGGACCGATCGCCAGCCAGGCGGAGTTTCCCGAGGGCTCCCCGGCCGACGCCTGGCAGCTGCCGCTGGAGACGCTCGACTACCTGCCGCTGCGGGGGCCGGTGCGTCCCACGCCGCTGCTCGAGCCGCACCTGCGGCAGCTGCGGCCGGCGCCGCGGGCGCGGGTCGGGATGTGGGTCTGCCAGGTGGCCGAGCATATCCGCAGTCGCTTCCAGTACGCCCGCGACGTGACGTCGGCCACGTCGCCGATCGACCATCTCCTCGCCCGCGGCAAGGGCGTGTGCCAGGACTTCACGCACCTGATGATCGCGATCCTGCGGTCCTGTGGCGTGCCGGCCCGCTACGTGAGCGGCTACATCCACCGGCCCAACAGGGAGTCGCAGAGCCACGCCTGGTGCGAGGTCTGGCTGCCCGACATGGGCTGGGTCGGCTTCGATCCCACGAACGGCTGCCCGGTCAACCACGACTTCGTGAAGACGGCCGTGGGCCGGGACTTCTCCGACGTGCCTCCCAACAAGGGCGTCTACCGCGGCGCGGGCGACGAGCGGATCGAGGTCCGCGTCGCCACCCGCACGCTGGAGCGACTGCCCTCGCTCTCCTGGCACGACCAGCTCGCCCCGCTCGACGTTCCGGTACACTCCGTCCTCCGCACCGCGCCGTCGTACGACGACGACAGCGACGTCCAGCAGCAGTAGCGGCGGCTGCGGCAGGAGAGGAGACGATGCGACGGATCGATCTTTCGGGCCACGGCATCACCGTGGCCGACGTGCGGCGAAACCCGTCGCCGGCCGAGCTCTACGCCGAGGCGATCCGCCTCGAGCCCGACTCCGCGATCGCCGACTCCGGCGCCCTGATCGCCTACTCCGGCGAGAAGACGGGCCGGTCGCCGAAAGACAAGCGGATCGTGCGGCATCCGGCCAGCGCGCACGACGTGTGGTGGGGCCCGGTGAACGTGCCGATCGACGACGACACGTTCCAGATCAATCTCGAACGGGCGCGGGACTACCTCAACACCCGTCCGATCCTGTACTGCGTCGACGCCTACGCCGGGTGGGATCCGGCGCACCGGCTGAAGGTCCGCGTGATCTGCTCGCGGCCCTACCACGCGCTGTTCATGCACACGATGCTCATCCGCCCGTCCCGCGAGGAGCTGGCGTCGTTCGGTGAGCCCGACGCCGTCATCTACAACGCCGGCCGCTTTCCGGCGAACCGCCGCACCCACGGCATGACGTCCACCACGAGCATCGATCTGTCGCTGGAGTCGAAGGAGCTCGTGATCCTCGGCACGGAGTACGCCGGCGAGATGAAGAAGGGCGTGTTCACCATGCTCAACTACTTCGCCCCGAAGCGAAACATCCTCTCGATGCACTGCTCCGCCACGGCCGACCGCGACACCGGGGCCGCATCGCTGATGTTCGGCCTCTCCGGCACGGGCAAGACCACGCTGTCCGCCGACCCGAAGCGGCTGCTCGTCGGCGACGACGAGCACTGCTGGAGCGACGCCGGCATCTTCAACATCGAGGGGGGCTGCTACGCGAAGGCGGTCGACCTGGCCCCCGAGACCGAGCCCGACATCTTCCAGGCCCTGCGGTTCGGTGCGGTGCTGGAGAACGTGGTCTACGACCAGGACAGCCACCACGTCGATTTCCACGACACGAGCATCACGCAGAACACCCGCGGGGCCTATCCCGTCGAGTTCATCCGCAACGCCAAGATCCCCTGCGTGGCGGGGCATCCGACGAACGTGATCTTCCTCACCTGCGACGCCTTCGGCGTGCTGCCGCCCGTGAGCCGCCTCACGCCCGCCCAGGCGATGTATCACTTCATCAGCGGCTATACGGCGAAGGTCGCCGGCACCGAAATGGGCGTCACCGAGCCGCAGGCCACGTTCTCCCCGTGCTTCGGCGGCCCGTTCCTCGTCTGGCACCCGATGAAATACGCCGGCCTGCTCGCGGAGAAGATCAAGCGACACGAGGCCGACGTGTGGCTCGTGAACACCGGCTGGACCGGCGGCGCGTATGGGGTCGGCACCCGCATGAAGCTCGGTCTCACCCGTGCGATCATCGACGCGATCCACGCGGGCGTGCTCCGCGACGCCCCCGTCGCAGCCGACCCGGTCTTCGGCCTGCTCGCGCTCACCACGTGCCCGAACGTGCCGACGGAGGTGCTCGTGCCCCGCGCTGCATGGGCCGACACGGCGGCCTACGACGCCACGGCCCGCAAGCTCGCCGGGCTCTTCGCGAGCAACTTCGCCCAGTACGCCGGGCAGGTCACGCCCGACGTCGCCGCCGCCGGCCCGGCTGCGTGAGTGCTGGGGCAGCGTCCTGTTTGCAACGGCTTTCCCGCCACGGCCGGCCCGGTGCCGGCCGTGCCCTCTCGCCGGACGTTCGCTCCGGGCCTCCAGCCCTCCGCTCACTGCGTGTCCGCTTCGCTGCGCCATCCATGGCTGCGCTCGCTCCCACAGCCCGCTCGAG
>RFUD01000510.1 GCA_009923125.1 Planctomycetia bacterium | reverse complement strand
TCCCGTGTCCGTGTCGGATCCCGTGTCCGTGTCGGATCCCGTGTCCGTGTCGGATCCCGTGTCCGTGTCGGATCCCGTGTCCGTGTCGGATCCCGTGTCAGTGTCGGATCCCGTGTCAGTGTCCGACCCAGTGTCAGTGTCCGACCCAGTGCCGGTGTCGGACCCAGTGTCAGTCCCGGTGTCATACCCAGTCCCAGTGTCGGACCCGCTGCCCGAATCCGACCCGCTGCCGGAGTCGGAACCGGAACCTTCGTCCACGTCGAGCTCGTCGAGCGTCACCTTCGCGGTCACCGAGTCGATGCCGTCGCTGACCCGAACCACGATCTCGTGTGTGTTGGCAAGCGTCTCGAAGTCGTTCGTGTACGCCGACACGCCCTCGCTCGTCAGGCTGATCACACCCGTCGACGGGTCGATCGCGAACAGCGGCGATGAGCCGACCAACACGTTCGTATCGATCGTGTACGTCAGCGATGCCGAGTCGATGTCACGACCGTACACCCGACCCAGCGACTCGCCGACCACCCGATTCTCGTAGTACGTCAGACGGTAGCCGTCGCCCGGAACAGGGTCGCCACCCTCCGTCACGAACACCGGAGGATCGTTCACCGCCGTCACGTCGAACGTGATCATGTTCGGCGTCGGATCGAGATCCACGCCGTAGCAATACGTCCCGCCGTCGTCCCGAACCTTGAACTGGAATGACGCGTATCCAACACCGGAGGCATTCGCGTCCGGCCGATACACGAGACCGCCGATCATGGCGACCGAGATCTCGGTGCCCGGGCTCACGGCGGCACCACCGAACGTAAGCGACCCGGCCGCGGGAATCGACGTGATCACGACCGACTTGAACCGATCGGGCGGCGAGTTGCGAGGATCACTGAACCCGAAGTCGCCATCCGAGAACGTGTGGGAGCCGTCCTCGGGAATCGTGATGGTCTTGTCCTGGCCCGACGGAGCCTTGTTCAACGGCGGAGCCGGATAGTACTCGTCGTACTCGTCGTGATCGTCGTGATCGTCATGATCGTGGCGATCGCCATCGCTTTCGTCGTGATCGCCGTCGCTTTCGTCGTGCTGGCAATACTCATCGTGTCCGTCGCCCGCGTGGTCTTGACTATGGTCCTCACCGTAATGACCACTGCTTGAATCACCGCCGCTGGAGCCATTCTGGCTTGAATGATGGCCATAGCTCCCCTGCTCGCAGACTTCCGAGGAGTGGTCCGAAGACGACGTATACCCCGCCGACACCGGATATCCGTGGGGGCACAGTTCGACTTCGGCGGGCGTGGCCGGAACGCCGCTGAAAACCGTTCGCCTTTCGAGCACCTCGGTGCCGAGGCGAGACGCCGGTGCGCGCCGCCTTCCGGTGCGGCCGAGACGGCGGCGCGGGAACAGAGTCAGCCAGCGGGTGTGCATCAGGGGCGGGTGCCGGCGGGGTAAACCAGCCGGTGGCTACGGGCGGATCTGCGGAGGCGGAGGCATCGGGGCCACCGCAACCCAGAGAGGATACCGACGGCCGCGGACCATCGCAACGAATGGGCACGAGGGCAAAAACCCGCCTCTTGCCGCCAAATTGCCGGTTTGCGGCGGAAAATACCCGGGCGCAGCCGCTTTTCAGGAGCCGCCCCCCCTACCAGCGGGCCTCCAGGC
>RFUD01000509.1 GCA_009923125.1 Planctomycetia bacterium | reverse complement strand
CTCTGGGAGCAAGCGCAGCCAGGATGGCGAAGCGCAGCGGACAGGCAGAGAGCGGTGGCCACGATGGCCACCGCGAACGTCCGGCGATGGGGCATTGGCGGCCCCGAGCCACGCAGGACGCCGATTCATCCGTCCCGCATGCGCCGGGCCGAACAGGATTGGCTGGAGGGCTGTTTCCGCAGACAGCTAGCCGCAGAGTGGCAACGCGCGGGCCAGCCGGGCGAGCGAGGCTTCCCTGCCCAGGATCGCCAGGCAGTCGTAGAGGCCCGGGCCGACCGCCTTGCCGGTGACGGCGACGCGGATGGGGTGGATCAGGTCGCCGATCTTGAGGCCGGCCGTCTCGACGATTCCCTTGCAGGCCGATTCGAGTGCGGCCGGCTCGAAGGGCTCGACCTGGCCGAGCGCGGCGATCGCCTGCTCGAGCAGCACCCGCACGCCCGGTTTCGCCAGCCGCTGCTTCACGGCCGCCTCGTCCAGCGGCGGCTCGTCCA
The DNA here is from genome assembly GCA_009923125.1 of Planctomycetia bacterium. Taxonomy (GTDB): domain Bacteria; phylum Planctomycetota; class Planctomycetia; order Pirellulales; family UBA1268; genus RGVT01. Next base: position 1,176 of record RFUD01000509.1, on the reverse strand, counting down.
CGAGAAAGAAGTCGGCGTAGGCGAGGATGTCGCCCGCGACCTTCAGCCGCTCGCCGGACGCCTCGATCACCCGGCGGACCGTGGACACCGCCTCGTCCGCCGGCGGTTCGCTCACCAGTCCCGCCTTCACCAGGAACGGCAGCATCAGGGCGAGCTTCTCGTCGATCGTGAGCCGCCCCATGTAGTGATCCTGCACGGCCCACAGCTTCTTGGGGTCGAAGCTCGCCGGCGACGAGTTGATCCGCTCGAGCGTGAAGTGCTTCACCAGTTCATCGCGCGAGAAGAATTCCGTCTTGTCGTCGTACGACCAGCCCAGGAGCGCGAGATAGTTGTCGATCGCCCAGGGGAGGTAGCCGACCTCCCGGTAGAAGTCGACGATCACGGGGTTGAACGTGTCGGCCTCGGCCACGAGCCCGATCCTCTCGGCGATCCTCTGACCGTGCTCCATCACCTGCTTGAAGTCGTGGTTCTTGAGGTACTGCGCGAGTTTCCGCTTCGAAAGTTTCGTGCGGCTGCCGGGCTCGGCCACGAGCGGGAGGTGGGCGTACGCCGGCAGCGGATACCCGAGTGCCAGCGCGATGAACGCCTGCCGGGGGGTGTTCGACAGGTGCTCCTCGGCGCGGATGACGTGCGTGATCGCGAGGTCGTGGTCGTCCACGACGCTCGCCAGGTGGTACAGGCACGAGCCGTCGGCCCGCTGGATGACGTGGTCCTGCTCCCGCTCCCAGGCGAACTCGACGCGGCCGCGCACCGCATCGTCGATCACGAGCGAGCCCTCGCGGGGCATCTTCAGCCGCACCACGCTCGTGCGGCCCTCGGCGGCGAACCGCGCGGCCGCCGCGTCGTCGAAGGCGGCGAACCGTCGGCTGTAGAGGAACGGCCGGCCGGCGGCCTGGGCCGCCTTCCGTTCCTCGTCGAGTTCCTCCGGCTTCGCGAAGTCGCGGTAGGCCTGGCCGGAGGCGAGCAGGCGGTCCACGGCGGCCCGGTGGCCGGCCGCCCGCTGCGACTGGAAGTAGGGGGCGTGCGGTCCGCCGATGCCGGGGCCCTCGTCCCAATCGATCCCCAGCCAGCGGAGTCCGTCGAGGATCGGCTGCAGCGCGTCGTCGACGTTGCGCTCGGCGTCGGTGTCGTCGATCCGGAGGATGAACGAACCGCCGTGCTGCCGGGCGTACAGCC
>RFUD01000508.1 GCA_009923125.1 Planctomycetia bacterium | reverse complement strand
GCGGGTCGAGCCGCCGACCAGCACCACCTCGTCGATGTCCTTGGGGTCGAGCTTCGCGTCCTTCAGCGCCTGGACCACGGGCCCGCGGCACCGCTCGATGAGCCCGTCGCACATCTGCTCGAACTGCGCCCGCGTGATCGTCATCTGCAGGTGCTTCGGGCCCGACGCATCGGCCGTGATGAACGGCAGGTTGATGTCGGTGCTCTGGGCGCTCGACAGTTCCTTCTTCGCCTTTTCGCACGCCTCCTGCAGCCGCTGCAGGGCCATCGTGTCCTTCCGCAGGTCGATCCCCTGCTCCTTCTTGAACTGATCCGCCACGTGGTTGATCAGCGTCTGGTCGAAGTCGTCGCCGCCGAGGTGCGTGTCACCGTTCGTGCTGATCACGCGGAACACGCCGTCGGCCACCTCGAGCACCGACACGTCGAACGTGCCGCCACCGAGGTCGAACACCACGATCTTTTCCTGCGCCTTCTTCTCCAGGCCGTAGGCCAGCGCGGCCGCGGTCGGCTCGTTGATGATCCGCATCACCTCGAGGCCCGCGATCTGGCCGGCGTCCTTCGTGGCCTGCCGCTGGGCGTCGTTGAAGTACGCCGGGACGGTGATCACGGCCTTGTTCACCTTGTGGCCGAGATAGGCCTCGGCCGACTCCTTGAGCGACCGCAGGACCTTCGCCGAGACTTCCGGAGGCGTGAGCGTCTGATCGCCCGCCTTCACCTTCACGTAGTCTTCCGGGCCGCCCACGACCTCATAGGGCACCATCTTCTCCTCGCCGGCCACCTCGTTGTGGCGGCGGCCCATGAACCGCTTGATGGAATACATGGTGCGCTTGGGGTTGGTGACGGCCTGCCGCCGGGCGATGTCGCCCACGAGCGTCTCACCCTTGTCGTTGAAGGCCACGACGCTCGGCGTGAGCCGGCTGCCTTCCTTGTTGGCGATCACCTTGGGCTCCTTGCCCTCCATCACGGCCACCACCGAGTTGGTGGTGCCGAGGTCGATGCCGATGATCTTTTCGCCCTGCTTGGTAGCCATGTGTGTTGTGTCCTCTCTCTCTGCCGGTCTCCGCCGGTCATGTCGCCGGGGTGCCGCCAGAATTGTCGGCCGGTCCGGTCGCGCAGTGAAAAAGCAAAGCCCGTGCCAGCAGCCGCGCAACCCCTGAATCGCGTCACGGCGGCCTGTTTTCCCGCCGATTTACGCCGCGATTTTTGCGAGTACAGTTGGCGGAAGCCGGTTCGGTGGTGCGCCGGCGAACACCGTGGCTGCCATTTTGGCCGCCGTCCCGAGCGTCATGGCCAAGCAACCCTCGAAATCCTCGCCCGATGCCAGGAAGCCCGCGGGGCTCGCCGCCCTCCGTGCGCAGATCGATCGGATCGATCGGGAGCTGGTCGAGCGGATGAACGAGCGGGCGCGACTCGCCGGCCAGATCGGCCACGTCAAGGCGTCCAACGGCCAGCAGACCTACGATCCCTCGCGCGAGGAGATGGTGCTCGAACGGGTGGCCGCCTCGAACGCCGGGCCGCTGTCGGACGAGAGCCTGAAGTCGGTGTTCCGGGAGTTGATCTCGGGGTCCCGGGCGATCGAGCAGCACCTCCGCGTCGCCCACCTCGGCCCGGCCTGGACCTACAGCCACCTCGCCGCCCTCCACCGCTTCGGAAGTTCGGTGGAGTTCGTGCCCGTGGCGAG
>RFUD01000507.1 GCA_009923125.1 Planctomycetia bacterium | reverse complement strand
GTGGGCGCGTGGATCGCCCGCGACGCGGTCCGCCTCGGCATCCCCTGGCCCGTGCGCACGCTCGCCCTCGTGCTCACATTCCTCGCCGGCCCGGTGGGATTCCTGATCCACATCCTGGTCCGCGGCTTCTCCGGAGTCTCAGCGGAGCGATCAGCCGTGTAACTCGCCGCGAACGGCGTCGCAGAAATTCCGGATCCACATCGGGAACGCAGCGGACACGCCGGTCGCATCGGCGACGAGCTCGGCGAGCCGGTCCCCTCGCAGAATCGGATCGTAGGCGTGCCGGAAGAAATGCCGGAAGCTCTTCAGCTCCCGCACCTGCGAGCGAAACTCGGGCGGCATTCGAGCAGCCGCTCGTGATAGTCGCCCGCCTTCTCGAAATGGTTCTCGAACGCCTCGCACAGCCGCTCGAAACTCTTTTCGAGCACGTTGTACAGCCGATTGAGTTCATAGCCGCAGGCCGAGAGATGACCGGCATGCTCGTCGGCCAGACGCTCGCGGGCGAGTCTCGCGGCCTCCGCCATGACGCTGGCATCCGCCTTGAGCTCTTGTTCCAGGATCGCCAGTCCTACACGGTCCATAATTCTCCCTTCTGACGGATCGCCGTCGCTAACCGCGTTTCGGCAATCAGGCAGACATCGACCCGGCGCAGACACCGCTCGGCCAGGAGGCTCGCCAGCAGGTAGATACTCATGCCGGGTGGATCGGCCTCGAGGGCCAGGTCGATATCCGACCACTCCCGGAAGCGCCCCGGCTCGATCAAGGAGCCGTACAGCCACACCCGGCTGCCCGCCGGCAGAAACTCCCTGACCGCGGCGGCCAGCCGCTCACGGACGGCGAGCCGCTCCCGCTCGCAAGCGGAGTTTCGTGCGGCGATGGATTCCCGGAGCAACTGCATACGGGAATCGTACCGAGAATTTCCGCCGTCATCCGGCGACGCCTGAATTCCCTGGAAAATCAGCGGCCCCTACGGCAACTGGATGGCCATTGGCTCACTCGGCGTGCCGGCGGTCCCAGTCGCAGCCTCAGCCGCCGCCATGTCGCGGATGTCCTGCGTGATCTTCATCGAGCAATACTTCGGGCCGCACATGCTGCAGAAGTGGGCGCTCTTGAACGTCTCCTGCGGCAGCGTCTGGTCGTGGTATTTCCGCGCTGTCTCGGGGTCGAGCGCGAGGCGAAACTGCTCGTTCCAGTCGAAGGCGAACCGGGCCCGCGAGAGGGCGTCGTCCCGCACCCGCGCATTCTTGCGATGGCGGGCGAGATCGGCCGCATGGGCCGCGATCTTGTAGGCGATCACCCCCTGCTTCACGTCCTCCGCGTCGGGCAGGCCGAGATGCTCCTTCGGCGTCACGTAGCAGAGCATGGCCGCGCCGCTCCAGCCGGCGAGCGCCGCACCGATGGCGCTGGTGATGTGGTCGTAGCCGGGCGCGATGTCGGTGACGAGCGGCCCGAGCACGTAGAACGGCGCCTCGTCGCACTCCTCCATCTGCCGCTTGATGTTCATGTCGATCTGGTCCATCGGCACGTGGCCGGGCCCCTCCACCATCACCTGGCAGCCCTTGGCCCAGCCGCGGCGGGTGAGCTCGCCGAGCACGTGCAGCTCCGCGAACTGCGCCTCGTCGCTGGCGTCGGCGATCGACCCGGGCCGCAGGCCGTCGCCGAGGCTCCAGGTGACGTCGT
>RFUD01000506.1 GCA_009923125.1 Planctomycetia bacterium | reverse complement strand
GTTCCAGCGATCGCTCGGCGACCTTGCGCCGCTCGGGCCCCATGATCCGGTAGGCCGCGGCGAAGAACTCCAGATACTCGATCACCCGCATGTCGTCGTAGACGCCGAAGATGTCGGGCATGTAGCCGATCGCCCGGCGGATCTCGCGCGGATGCGTGTAGATCGAATGGCCGCACACATAGGCCTCGCCCCAGGTGGGCGCGAGCAGCGTGGAGAGGATGCGGATCGTCGTCGTCTTGCCCGCGCCATTCGGACCGATGAAGCCGAACAGATCGCCCTGCTCGAGCTTCAAGTCGAGCGACTCGAGCGCGAAGAAGTCGCCGTATTTTTTCGTGAGATCGACCGTTTCGATCATGGCTGCCGGGGCTCCAGCGGAAGGACGAACCGCCAGATGGCGTTCTGGTCGGTGATGGGCACGGGCGGCGGCGTGCCGTCGGCGGCGACGGCCTGCGTCTTCCAGGTGGTACCCGCGGGACCGCGGCCGATCAGCACGGCCCGCCCGGTGTCGAGCACGGGCGACAGGTCGAGGCGGTCGAGGCGGCCCGCTTCGACCGCGGTGTAGGCGCTGCCTCCGGCGGCGTCGTGCAGCCCCGCGATTTCCAGAATCCTCGCGACGTCCACCGACGACGTATCCCAGCGTTCCGCCACGTCTCTCTCCTTCGCCGCGGCCCGACGGGTCAGCGCACCGGCCAGTGACCGCGGCCCCCGGCCCGCGGAGGGCTCGAAACGACCACCGGGAGCGAGCCGACCGACCTCGTACAACCAGCCGGCATGGATCAGGACGCACGCATCGAGCGGAAACGGCAGGCGGCTCTCCACGAAGCCCCGCAGCGCCGCCTGGGCGTCGCGGTCGAGCGTGGCGATGATCGGCGGCACGGCCGAAGCGGCCCCGTTCAAGGACCAGCCCACCTCGAAGATCCGGCTGCCGTCGGCGGCGATCGCCACCCCTTCGAGCGCCGACAGCCCGTCGGCCGTGACGTAGTCGGCGGCGCCGAGCGCCGGGTGCGGCGTGGGTGCGTCGGTGCCGCCGAGGCCGCGTCCCGATGCCGCGCACCAGGTCACCGCGACGTCGGCCCCGGCCGTCGCCAGGGCATCGCCGGGCGCGGCCCCGACGGCCAGCGTCGCATTCGTCGGGGACCAGATGCCGAGCCACGACCGCCCCCGCATCGCCCCGCCGGCGACGTCCACATCCACGATGCCGGCCTGCGTGCTCCGCCACTCGTCGCCCTTCCATCGGCGGGCCGTGCCCCAGGCCAGCCCGCTGAACAACGCGACGAACAGCGGCAGCGACACCCACGCCAGCCCGGGCCGGCCGGTGCGCGCCGTCAGCCACCAATCGAGCGGGTACAGCGCCGCGACGTAGAGCAGGCCGAGGACGGCGACGAGTTCGAACGGCACCGGCCTGACGCCGACGAAGCGATCGATCGCGGACCGCAGCTGCCCCGCCAGATCGAGCGTGGCACTGCCCGCCTCCCCCGCCCTGCCCGCCTCGGCAGGCCGGGCCCCGCCGAGCAGTTCGACGAGCAACGTGTCGGTGCCGGGCCACGAGCGAAACGCCGGACGGTCGATGTCGAGGCCGAGCCACGTGACCACGCCGAAGCCGCGGACGCTTCGCACCGCGAGCGGCAGATCGGTCGCATCGCGTCCCTCGAAGCAGAGCACCGTGCCGTCGAGCCGGCCGCGCCCG
>RFUD01000505.1 GCA_009923125.1 Planctomycetia bacterium | reverse complement strand
GCGTGGACGCGGATGATCTGGATACCCTGACGGGCGAGGTCGCAGGCGGCGGCGGCGGTGGCGGCGTCGAGTTCGTCACGGGTGGGCAGCCGGCCGAGGTCCTGTTCGAGCGCCTTGGCGAGGAAACCTTTGCGCGAGTGGCCGACGAGGATCGGAGTACCGAGGTCGAGAAATCGCCCCGCTTCCGCCATCAGCGTGCGATTGTGGGCATGGGTCTTGCCGAAGCCGATGCCGGGGTCGAGGCAGATTTTTTCGCGGGGGAGTCCGGCCGCGAGCAGCGAGTCGCGCCGCGCGGCGAGATACGCGTGGATCTCCGCCACGACGTCGTCGTAGCGCGGGTCGAGCTGCATCGAAAGCGGCGTGCCCTGCATGTGCATCGCGCAGACGCCCGCGCCGCTGGAGCGGGCCACGGCGAGCATCTCGGGATCCCCCTCGAGCCCCGTGACGTCGTTGATGATCTCGGCACCGAGTTCGATCGCCCGGGCCGCGACAGCCGCCTTCGACGTGTCGATCGAGACGGGCACACCCGCCTCGGCGGCGAGCCGGCGCACGACCTCGGTCACGCGCCGCAACTCCTCGTCGAGCGGCACCGGCTCCGCGTAGGGCCGCGTGCTCTCTCCACCCACGTCGAGGATGTCGGCCCCCTCGGCCGCGAGCGCGAGTCCGTGGGCCACGGCCGCCTCGACCGAGGCGTGCCGGCCGCCGTCGGAGAAACTGTCGGGCGTCACATTCACGATCCCCATGAGGAGTGGCCGTTTGGCCGCGCCGCCGGGATGCGGCATGGTCAGAGAGCGTGAGCGGAGTCGCCAGAGCGGGGGGAAGGACATCGGTTCCAAATGCTATCCAAATATTGTTCGACGGATCACATGTACTCGCATATCCATTGTGCGTGATGAGGCAATGTGCGTGATGAGGCAATTCGCCGTGCTGCGCACGTGCAGGGCGCAGGTCGCCAAATGGTTGACTGCCCCCCCGATGTGGCATTAGCATCCGAGGCGGTGTTCCGGCTGAGGATGGGGCGTCATGCAGCAGTATTTCTCCCGCCTGATGGTCTGCGGAGCGCTCGGCGTCGGAGTGGTCCTCCACACTGTCGCCGCAGCCGGCGTGGTGGGTGATTGGAATTTCTCGACCGGAACGCTTGCGTCGGGAACCGGGACGATCACGCTCTCTGAACTCCGCACCAAGCCCTATTACGCCTCGTTCGGCGGGCAGCCCGGTGCGCCGGCGGTGGAATTCGGTTCCACTGCGGCCTACGGCATCGCCGGGCTGGGCGGAACGGCACGGACCGTCATGCGTGTGCCGAACACGGCAGGCTACGGTCCGATGGGCGGGCTGATCGCGGAGTTCCCCCGGATCACCAATGCGACCGCCAATTCACTCAACCGCTACACGATCGTGATGGACGTGCTGGTGCGGCAATCGGCCTACGACGCCGCGTATGCCCGGCCCAGCGGTCGTTACATCGGGCTGTTCCAGACCGTGCCGTTGACCGATGCCGATCTGTTCATCGATGTCCGCGATCAGGCCGGCTTGCCGGGATCCGACCGGCCCGTGGGCATCGGCGGAGTGTATGGCGGCGATGTCGTGGCCGATCAGTGGCATCGGATCGCCTGGGTGGCCTCGCTCGACGCCGCCGCCGACCAGCCGCGATTCCGGGCGTATGTGGACGGCATCCCCGCGAGCACGCTCG
>RFUD01000504.1 GCA_009923125.1 Planctomycetia bacterium | reverse complement strand
ACGCTCCTCGTCATCTGGCGGCTCGTCCACGATCCGCCGCGGGCCACGCCCGCCGCCGACCGCACGGCGATCGCGATGCGGCTCGACCGGCGGCAATGGCCGCTCTTGGTGAGCGTGGCGGTGTGGGCGCTCGGCGCGTCGAGCGAGCAGTTTTTGCTCCTGCGCGCGGCCGACCTCGGCCTCGGCGAGGCCCTCGTCCCGCTCGTGTGGTTGGCCGTGAGCCTCGTGAAGAGCGGTGTCGCGACGCGGGCCGGCCGGCTCGCGGATCGGATCCATCCCCGCACGGCTCTCGCGGCCGGCTGGCTGCTCTTCGCCGCCGGCTACGCGGGGCTGGCCGCGGGCGGCGGCCTCCTCGCCGCGCTGGTGATGATGCTCGTGATCGCGCTGGCCTACGGGCTGTCGGAGCCCGCCGAGCGGGCGCTCGTCGCCCGGCTCGCTCCGGCCGGCCGGCACGGCAACGCGTTCGGCTGGTACGCGCTCGTGCAGGGCGTGATGGCCCTCCCGGCCGGCCTGCTCGCCGGCTGGCTCTGGCAGCAGGGGCCGCACGGCCCCGCCCGGGCGTTCGCCGCGACGGCCGCACTCGCGCTCGTCGCCGCGGCGAGCGTCCGGGCGTTCGTGAGGGCGTGAGCCCGCGGCGCTAGTGCCGTTCGGCGCCGGTGTCGAGGACGGCCATGAAGGCCTTCTGCGGGATGTCGACGCTGCCGATGCTCTTCATCCGCTTCTTGCCCTCCTTCTGCTTGGCCCACAGCTTCTTCTTGCGGGAGATGTCGCCGCCGTAGCACTTGGCCGTGACGTTCTTCCGCATCGCGGAGATCGTCTCGCGGGCGATCACCTTCGTGCCGATCGCGGCCTGAAGTGCGATCTCGAACATGTGGCGGTCGATCTCGCCGCGGAGCTTCTTCACGATCGCCCGCCCGCGGCGGTCGGCGTCGCGGCGGTCGCAGATAATCGAGAGGGCGTCGACCTTCTTGCCCCCCACGAGAATGTCCAGGCGCACGAGATCCGCGGGAAAATAGCCGACGAGCTCGTAGTCCATCGTGCCGTAGCCGCGGGTCACGCTCTTGAGCTTGTCGTGGAGGTCGTAGATCACCTCGGCGAGCGGCAGGTCGAAGGAAAGCATGGCCCGCGTCGGCGAGAGGTATTCCGTCTTGAGATACGTGCCGCGCCGGTCGGTGCACAGCTGCATGATCGGCCCGATGAATTCGACCGGCACGAGGAAGTTCGTGCGCACGATCGGCTGGCGAAACTCCTCGATCTGCCCCGAGTCGGGTACGTCCTGGGGATTCGTGATCTCGATCGTCTCGCCATCCGTCTTCAGGATCTGGTAGGTGACGTTGGGCGCGGTCTGCACGAGGTCGAGATCGGCCTCCTGCTCGAGCCGCTGCTGGATGATTTCCATGTGGAGCAGCCCCAGGAACCCGCAGCGGAATCCGAAGCCGAGCGCCTCGCTCGACTCCGGGGCGTATTCAAAGGAAGGATCGTTGATCGCGAGCTTTTCGAGCGCGTCGCGGAGCTCCTCGAAGTTCTCTCCTTCGCTCGGGTACAGGCCGCAGTACACCATCCGCTGCGGCGGCTTGTAGCCAGGCAGCGGCGGGGCCGCATCGTCGCCGGGGATGGTCACCGTGTCGCCGATGTGGACCTGCTTCACGTCCTTGATGTTGCAGACGAGGTAGCCCACCTGGCCGGCCACGAG
>RFUD01000503.1 GCA_009923125.1 Planctomycetia bacterium | reverse complement strand
GCCGAGCACGTGCCGACGGGCGTGGCGGTGGGCGTGCACTTCACGCTCCGGCTGCGGATGGCGGATTACCATGTCGATGACACGTGGGACGTGCTCACCGCCCGGGGCACGTTCGCCGACCACGACCCGCGCGGCCCGACGCTCTACGGCGCCGATGTGTTCGTGAGCCCCGAGCACCAGCACCACGGCCTGGCCCACGCGCTCACCGACGCCACCCGCGGGCTCGTCGTCGAGGAACGCCTCTGGCGCATGGTGGGAGCGAGCCGACTGCCGGGGTATGGAGCCGTCGCCGGCGCGGTGCCCGCCGCCGACTACGTGCGCGCCGTCGTGGCGGGCGAGCGCGCCGACCCCGTGCTCTCGGCGCATTTGAAGGACGGCTGGAGCGTGGTGAAGCCGATCCAGGGCTACCTGCAGCACGACCCCGAGAGCGCGAACTGGGCCGCCGTCATCCAGTGGGTGAATCCCGCGTGCCCGCCGCCGCCGGAGATGGCCCTGCGGTGAGGATCGCGAACGCGTTCACGGCAAGACGCGGATGAACTCCGCCACGACCCGGAGATCGTCGACCTGGTCGGGGTTGATCCAGATCGTTTGGAACTCTGCGTTCAATGGCACGAGTTGGATGGCGGCGTGGGTCCAGGCCTCGTCGTCGGAGTCCGCTTCCTGCACCTTGAGCGAGCGATACTTTTTCACGGTGTATGAACCGCCCAATTCCGGATCGCTGATCGCTTGGTGCTGGACAAGGAGAATGCGCCCGCCACGACTGCCGGCCACGTCGAACCGGAACAGGCAGAGTGAGCCATCGGGGATCAGTGGCTCCATCGACCGCCCACGTACCCGCGCCGCGAAGTGGCGATCGTCCGTGCGGATGTCAGGCGGCGACTCGATCCAACCGAGGCGATCTGCGGGTGATGACGGCCCAAAGTCGCCCGCTGCCGCATTGAGGTCGTACACAGGCACCCAGTCCGTGAACCGTTCGCCGGGTGGACTCGCGACGATCAGGGGTGCCGGAGCAGGGGGGGCTGACGGAATGGCGGCCTGTGCGGCGAACGTCTGCGAAGCAAGTCGGAGACGGTCACGAAGATATTCCCGCAGCCCAGGATCGGCGCACCACACGAAGCACCCCTTGCGGCCGCGCGACAGGAGCACCTTGTAGGTGTTCTTGATGATGGCCTGCACCTTGACGAGCACCGCTTCCGTGGCGGCGACCTCGTTCTGCGCTTTGCGGAGAGCCGTCTTCCAACCCTTTAACGAACTGTCGGTACGGGCTCGTTGTGCCGAGTCTCCGACGATGCAGCCGTTTTCGAACCTGAGGTCGGGGCCGATCAAGACGCCGAGCCAGTCGAACTCAACACCCTGGCACGTATGCACGCAGCCCACCTGGTCGATGCCATCCGGAGCCGTGGCCCAGTTCTCGCCGGTGAAGTTCCAGGGCAGGGACAGGCCGTCGACCGTCACGTGCTTCACGTGCCCACGTCGCTGGCGGCCCTCGGTCGGCCATTCCCACGAGTAGCCGGCGACGAGCCGGGCCTTGTTGTCGGCATTCCGTGCCTTGAGTTCACGATACAGTTCCGCCGGGTGGTCGAACACTCGGAAGTCGTATTGCTGCTCGGCCCAATTGTCGAAGTTCCCGGTGGGGCGGATCTGGAGGACATCGTCGAGCCAGTTGAGATACCCGTCGGAACCGCCGCAGCGGAATTGGGCCGTGAGCG
>RFUD01000502.1 GCA_009923125.1 Planctomycetia bacterium | reverse complement strand
CGACTGTCGCCCGCCGCCGCGGCACTGGTGTCGATCGTCATCCCGACGAAGAACGCGAGCGACCTCGTGGAGAAGTGCATCGCCGACCTCCGGGCGACGGCGGCCTGCACACCGCACGAGATCGTGGTGATCGACCACGAGTCGGACGAGCCACGGCTCGCGGCGTATCTCGGCGCCGAATCGGCCGCGGGCCGGCTGCGGGTGTTTCCCTACCGCGGCCCGTTCAACTACGCGGCGATGAACAACGCGGCGGTGCGGCAGGTGCGCGGCGAACTCGTGCTCCTGCTCAACAACGACGTGGACGGATTCGCGCCGGGCTGGCTCGACCAGATGGTCGCGACGTTCGAACTCGACCCGGCCATCGCCGCCGTGGGCGGCCTGCTGCTCTATCCGGACGGCGCGATCCAGCACGCGGGCGTGATCCTCACGCCGAAGCGGCCCTGCGTCGCCGCCCATTCGGGGCTGCCCGGCGACGCCCCGGGCTACGAGGGCCGGGTCCGCTCACTGCAGGAGTTTTCGGCGGTCACCGCCGCCTGCATGCTCGTGCGGCGGACGGCGTTCGAGCAGGTCGGCGGCTTCGACGAGATCTTCCCCGACGACTACAACGACATCGACCTCTGCCTGCGGCTGCGGCAGGCCGGCTTCAAGATCGTCTACAACCCGCTCGTCCGGGCCAGCCACTGGGAGAGCAAGTCGCGGCGGCCGAAGGAGACCGGCAAGGACCTGTACCGCAGCCGCTGGCGCGACGCGATCGCCGCCGACCCCTTCTACAGCCCGCACCTCTCCCCGACGGAGTTCCGCCCCGACGACCTCGCCCCGCTGTGGCGCGAGCGGAAGCGGGTCGCGCTCCGCGCCGCCGTGAGGGCCGCGCGATGACCCGGGCCGTCGTCCTCGCGCACTACGATCCCGACGGGATCATCGACCCCTCCGTGGTCCGTGGGCTGCGGGCCTACCGGGCGGTGGCCGACCGGCTCGTCGTGGTGTCGGCGAGCGCCCGGTCGCTGCCCGCGGAGGCCGCCTCCCTCGCGGACGATTTCCTGCCCCGCGACAACGTGGGCTACGACTTCGGCAGCTGGCGCGACGGCCTCTCCCTGCTCGGCCCGCTCGACCGCTTCGACGAAGTGATCTGCGTCAACGACAGCGCCTACGGCCCGTTCGCCGACCTCGGGCCGGTCCTCGCCGATCCGCGAGTCGCCGCCGCCGACTTCTGGGGCATGATCCGCTCGGCCCAGCGGGGCGACCATCTGCAATCGTGGTTCCTCGCCTTCCGCCGGCCGGTGCTCACCTCGCCGGCGTTCGCCCGGTTCTGGGAAGGCGTCGTCCCGCAGCCGTCGAAGGAGGGCGTGATCGACCACTACGAGGTCGGCCTGACCGCGTCGCTCGCCGCGGCCGGCTTCCGGATGGCGGCGCTGTACGACGGTCGGCACGACGGGCCGCCCACGTTCCGCGAGATGTGTCGCAACGTCTCGCCGCTCGACCTCGGACACTTCGGTCGGCATCGGCGGCGCGTGGCCCGCATGGGGCCCCCCTTCAACCCGAGCGAACTCTTCTGGGAGCGGGCCTGCGACGCGGGCGTGCCGTATCTCAAGGCGGCGATCTTCCGGGCCAACCCCTACCGCGTGGACGTGCGGCGGGTGTTCGCCCGCGCCACCCGGCGGTGGCCCGCATGGGCCCCGGTCATCGAGGCCCACCTGGCGCGGGTCGGCGCGG
>RFUD01000501.1 GCA_009923125.1 Planctomycetia bacterium | reverse complement strand
CGTTGCCGTGGGCGCCGAGTTGCGTCGGCGGAGTCTGCTCGAGCACGATGTCGGGGGGCCCGAGATCCTCCTCGAAGGCCGAGTAGTCGGGCAGCGGCTCGAGCTTCGGCTTCTCGGCGGGGTCTCCCTCCGGCTTCCCGGCCGCCACCCAGGCCCGCAGCATCGCCACCTCCGCCGCGGTCGGCGGCTTCGTCACCCGAAAGTCGAGGTCGCTCTCGATCTGGGCCGGCGGCATCCGGCGGGCGTCGATTTCCTCGAGGCCGAGGTCGATCCATTCGACGGCGTCGTCGTAGGTGAGGAGGCTGAACGGCCCGGCCTGCTCGGGACTGTGACACCGCTGGCACCGGGCACGCAAAAACGGCAGCACGTCGCGATGGAACGTGACGCCCGCCTCGCCGGCCCCGGCGTTCGGCGCCGGCCGCTCCGGCCGATCGAGCGGGCAGCCGGCGGCTTGTGTCCGCGGCTCACGGATCTCGCGACCGGCGAGGAGATCGAGGATCGCCGCCCGCAGTTCTGGATCGGGGTCGCCGGGCGTCATCACGCCCCGGACCTTGTAGCGGTCGTCGATCCGGCCGGCGTAGCGGACCCGGCGGTCGCGGTCGACGAGCACCACCTCGGGCGTGACCGTCGCGCCGAGGGCCTCGGCCAGCGTGAAGTCGGTGTCGAGGCGGATCGGGAACGTGATCCCGTACTCGCGGCGATAAGCCTCCACCTCGTCGGCGGTGTCGAGTTCACACACCACGCCCACGAACCGGACGCCCTCGCCGCCGAATTCCTCGGCAAGCGCGCCGAGCACCGGACCGTATTCCTGCGCCAACGGGCAGGCGGGGTGGAGAAAGGCGAAGCAGACGGCCCGGCCGGTCGGGCCGAGCAGCTCGGCGAACGGAATGGCATCGCCGGCGGGCGATCGCACGCCCAGATCCGCGATCGGAACCTGGCGGTCGGCTGCCGGCGGCACCGCGGCGGTACCGGCGGCCAGCACGGCGTTGATGACGAGCCATGGCAGCACCCATGCCCCGCGGTTCGCTCGGCTCATGCCGCAAGCGTAGTCGATCGCGTCACTCCCCGCCTACGACCATCGCCGCGGCACGCCCCGCCTGCGTGGTCATTTGGCCTTCTTCTTCGAGAAGTCGTCGAGTTCGATCACGATTTCAGGCGGCTTGTCAGCGACGTCGATCTCGATCGGTGACTTTTCGCCCGAGAACCGCCCGCGAAGCAGGTCGTCGGCACCGCCGTTGTAATGCTCGATCGCCACCCTGTACCGCCCGGGGCCGGGGAGGAAGGTCTTGAACGTGCCGTCGGGGCCGATGACGACCGACTGGCTTCCGCCGAAGCCGCCGTCGACGAGCTGGAAGAATCCCACCTGGACGGAGGCCGCACCCGACTGGGCCAGGTTCGGGTCGAGCGGAAGCGGCTGCCCGCCCTTGACGATCCGTCCACCGATGGCGACCTCGCCGGTCCGCGGCGTGCGACCGCCTCGGCACCCGTGGATCGAGACCGACATCACGCAGAGCAGGCCCACGATCCACACATGATGCGGCACAGACTGACAGCGCGGCTTCACGGCGAATCACCCCGGTGCTGAATTCAGTCGATCGCGATGCTCGACCCGTCGGAGCGGTGGCCGATCTGTCGCCACAGCGTGGCGTTGATCTCGAACGCGAACGACTTCACCGAACCATCCGCCATCGCCGCCCCGACCGACGTCGG
>RFUD01000051.1 GCA_009923125.1 Planctomycetia bacterium | reverse complement strand
CGAAGGCTGGGGCGGGATCACCACCGGCCGCTACCTGGCCATGATGCGGTCCGACAAGGGCTGGCAGGAGCGGATGCGGCTGCTGAAGCCGAACGTCTGGCTCATCCACCTGGGAGTGAACGACGAGCGGGCGAAGCTCCCGGCGGCGGAGGTGGCGGCCAACCTCTCCGCCATGGTCGACATCCTGCGCACCGAGTATGGAGCCGACCCCGCAAACATCTACCTGGCGACGCCCTCCTACGACTACGCCCCGGGGGCCGCCGAGATCCTCGCCGCCTATGCGCAGGAGATCGGCAGGCTCATCGCCGACAAAGGCCTGCGACGCGGGCCCGACTTCTTCGCGGCCTACGAGGGGAAGAGGGCGAAATACTACGGCAACGACCCCGTTCATCCGAACGCCGCCGGCGTGGAGCTGATGGCCCGCCTGTGGGCCAAGGCGCTCGCCGCCACGCCTCCCCGGCTGACGGCCGCGGCGCAGGAGCGCCCTCTGGGGCTGAACAACACCCTGCTCATTTTCGGCGACAGCATCGTCGCCGGCGGGTACGGCACATTGGTCGTGCCGCTGATCCAGAAGGCCCATCCTGGCATCGTCTTCGAAAACAAGGGGATCGGCGGCACGGCCTTGACGGACATCACCTACCCCCCGAACACCCACCGCGCCGAAAACGGCGTGAACCGCTACGTCCGCGACGTCATCGATCGCCGGCCGCGAATCTTCGTCATGGAATACGGGACGAACGACAACTACTTCTGGAATCTCCATGGCAAGCCGGAAGAAGGGCTGCGTGAGTTCGAGAGGGTTTACAGGAACGTGATCCGGGAGATCAGGCGGGCCCTGCCCGACACCCTTGTGGTCGTGCAGACCATTTCGCCGTCGATCTATCCGCGGCACGACTTCGAGGATTGGACGGCTGCGGCCAACACGGTCATCCAAGACATCGCCATCGACGAAGGCCTGGTCGTCGCACCGGTGAGCCGGAGGCTCGGGCACGACTACACGGGCTTCCCCGACGGCATCCATCCCGACGAGAAGGGCAAGAAGCAGATTGCCGAGATCCTGGCGGACACCATCCTGAAAGCAGGTCCGCAGTCCAAGAGCCGGGCCGACACCTCGAGCGGCCGCCGGATCACGTTCGCCTGAGCAGTGTATGGACTGCAGCCCGAACTGAGCTGCGGCTCTTTTTCCGCTCTATTGCGAAGCGGCGATCAGCGGGTTCGATCCCGAGTGCACTCTTGACGTGATCGCCCAAGGCGAGAGCCACCTCCGTCAGCAGCGGGATCTGGCCGTGGAGGGCGTTGAAGTGCGCTGTCGTCAATGCGAAATCGATTCCATAATCATGGGCCGCGCGGTTCCGCAGGCTCCGGCACGCCTGCCAGGCTTCCATCGACGGGACGATTCCCACCTTCTCGCAAAATGCCAGCACCCGCAGGAACGTGTCGGACCGTTCGCCGCAGAGTTCGCAGAGGTGCCGCATGGTGGTACTGAGCAGATCCTGGAGTTTGGCGAAACGCTCGTTCAGGGCGGCGAGCGGCTCGAAGAGGCCGAGATCCATTTGCCGCTGTTCGAGCGTGGCGGGCGTGAGCGGCCACTCGATCCGCGCGGCTGTCGCGTCGAGGTGCCACGCGCACCGCTGGCAGGCTTCGACGAGATCGGCGAGGTGCCCGCGGCTGTCGTCGAGCGAGGCAGTCATCGGGTCGCCCCCAGTGAAAGGGCACCGGCTGCCACGAGCCGTTGGAACCGGGTCATGCCCTTGGCGGGGTCGATGAAGGAGACATCGACGGGCAGCAGCAGGTCGCGTTCGAGCCGGTCCTGCAAGGCAGCCTGATCGAGCACCGCCACGGCCCGTCCCGTGCGGATCAGCAGGTCGACGTCGCCCCCGCGCTCGCCGTCGTCGGCACGGGAGCCATACAGCCAAACCTCCGCATCGCCGCCGATCCGCTCGTGGATCGCCCGCATGATCTGCTCGCGCTGTGCGTGGGTGAGTCTCACGTCCGGCCGTCCTGCAAGAGGTGTCGGGAACACCACGATTGTAGCTGGTGGCGTCCCCTTTTTCCGCCCGGCTACACTCGGGGAATGCACACACCCGCGGCCATGCACCGATCCGGCGCGTTGCAATCGTGGCTCATGCGGGGCGCGATCGCGGCGCTCGCTTGGGCGTGGCCCGACATTACGGGCCTCACCGCCGATGCGGCGCCTGCCGCTGCGTCCGCCGCGGGCGAGCCGCTGCGGTCGATCGCGGCAATCCTCGCGCTCTCGCCCGCCGAGGTCGACGCGAAGCCCGAGGCCGTCGTCCGCGGCGTCGTCACTTCGACGCCTGCTCCGGCCCTCGTGATCCAGGACGGGGAGAGCCCGATCTTCGTCGCCGGATTCGGTCGCGTGAAGGCCGACGATGGCTCCGCCCCGACGATCGAGCGGGGCATGATCGTCGAGATCGAGGGAAGCGTGCTCGCCGCCGGCTATGCCCCTGCGATCAGCGGTCGCCGCACCCGCGTCGTCGGCCGCGGGCCGGTGCCGCCGCCGGTGCCGGCGGATCTGAGCCGGCTGGCCCGGGGCGGCGACGAGGCACGGTGGGTGACGGTGCAGGGCGTGGTGCATGGGTTCGGCGAGCGCACCGCGGGGCACCGTGATAAGTCGATTCCGATGCTCATGCTCGACGCCGGCGGCTGGCCGTTGAGCATCTCGTGGCTGGCCACCGACCAGCAGCTCGACTCCGGCCGGCTCGTCGATGCGGAGATTCAGGTCACGGGGCTCGCGTCTGCGCTGCGCAATAGTCGCGGCCAGTTCGTCGCGCCCTCGGTCCTCGTCACCGATCCGGACGATCTCCAGATCCTCGCGCCGGCCCCTTCCGACCCGTTCGCCGGCGAGACCACGCCGCTCGACGAACTCGGCCGATTTCAGGTGCAAGAGCGCACCGGTCACCGCATCCGCACGGAGGGGACCGTGTCGTACGCCGCCCCCGGGCTCCTCTTCCTGCAGGATACAGGCGCGGCCGTCCGCATCGACCTCGCCCCGGCCGCGGCGGCCGGCGAGCCGCAGTTCATCCCCGGCGATCGCGTGCGGGTGGCGGGCTTTCTCGACATGGGCCGCAGCATCGCCGGCCTCACGTTTGCCGTGGCCCGGCGGGTCGGCTCCGGGCCGCCGCCGGAGCCCGAACCGCTCGCCGTGACCGAGATCGCGCGGGTGGCCAACGACTTTCGCAGGGTGACGTGGAACACCGAGCCCGGCAGCCACGACGGCCGGCTCGTCCGCTGCACGGGCGTGGTCGAGGCGGTGGAGAAAACTCCCGCGGGGCTCACGGCCACGCTCTCCTCCCCCGGCGGCCAGTGGTTCGCCACGCTCGGCGACCAGCCCACGCCGCCGGCCCGCGCACGGCTCGCGGTGGGAAACACCGTGGCGGTGGCGGGCATCCTCCAGCTCGACCTCGACGGCGCGCGGATCAACGGCCTGATCGTCGATCATCCCACGGTGCAGCGGATCACCGTGCTCGCCCGCGACGCGGCCGACATCGCGGTCGTGCAGGCGGCCTCGTGGTGGACGCCGCGGCGGCTGGCGGCGGTGCTCGCCGCCGCCACGGCCGGGCTCGCGGCGAGCATCGGCGGCGTCGTGCTGCTCGGCCGCCGGGTGCGGAGGCAGGCGGTCGACCTCGCCGCGTCGATGCAGCACCGGCAGCAGTCGGCCGTCGAGTTCGAGGCGACGCTCCGCGAGCGCAACCGGCTCGCGGCCAACCTCCACGATACCGTCCTCCAGACGGTGACTGGCATCGGCTACCAGCTCACGGCCTGCCGGGCCAACGACGGGACGCTGGCCGCCGACGCGCCGCGCCACCTCGACATCGTCGATCGGATGGTGGGCCATGCGGTGGAGCAGCTGCGGGGCACGGTGTGGGCGCTGCGGGCCACGTCGCCGACCGACCGCACGCTCGCCGAGGCGGTGCGCGAGCTGGCCGCGCGGCTCGCACAGGAGCACGACGCCGCGATCGAGGCCGACGTCGCCGCCGATCTGCCGGCGCTCCCCGACTTCGCCGCGGGCAACATGCTGCTCGTGGCCCAGGAGGCGATGCTCAACGCGGCGCGGCATGCGGCGGCCACCGCCACGACGGTGCGGCTGCACATGCCGCCGCCGGGCGATGCAATCGTGCTCGAGGTGGCCGACGACGGCCGCGGCTTCGATCCCGCCGCGCGGCATGGGGCCCCCCAGGGCCACTTCGGCCTCGACGGCATGCGGGAACGGGTGGAGCGGATCGGCGGCACACTCGACATCCACAGCGATCCCGGCCGCGGCACCACGGTGACGGTGCGGCTGCCGCTCGGGTGATGGCCCCCCATTGGACAACCAGCGGCGCGACCCCGTACGTCCGTACGGGAGGCGCCCGCGGCGGCGAATGCACAATACGCATTGATCCCATGAACAGCGATCAAAAAAAATCCGTCTGTTGCTCGTCGACGACCATCCTGTGCTCCGCGAGGGGCTCGCCAACCTGCTCCACCGCGAGCCCGACTTCGAGGTGGTGGGCCAGGCGGGCACGGGGGAGGAGGCGGTGCAGATCGTGCGCGACTGCCGGCCCGACGTCTGCCTGCTCGACCTGAGCCTGCCGGGCATGGACGGCTTCGAGACGCTCGCTCGCCTGCGGGCCGCGCGGCCCGCCGCGCGCGTGCTCGTGCTCACGTCGTCGGAGTCGGCGTTCGACGCCGATCGTGTGCTCCGCGACGGCGCCTGCGGCTTCGTGTCGAAAAATATCCAACACCGCGAGATCGTGGCCGCCGTCCGCGACGTGCATCGCGGCGCGACGGGCATCCGGCGGGGCATCGAGGCGGCGCCGCGACCGCGCGACAAGGGGCTGCTCACGCCGCGGGAGCTGGAGGTGCTCGCCCTGATGCGGAAGGGCCTCTCCAACGTGGAGATCGGCCGCCAGCTCGGGATCACGGAGCGGACGGTGAAGGGGCACGTCACGGAGATGCTCGTCAAGCTCGGGGCGAGCGACCGGGCCAGCGCCGTGGCCCGCGGCTTCGAGCTGGGCATCCTCGCCGTGGCATCCACCGCGGCCCGCTCCGCGCCGGAGTGAGGCGCGAAAAAGCGGGAGGCCGGGAAGTCCTCGCGACTCGTCGCGAAAACGTGCCCGGCGCGGCGATTTATGGCATGAACTTTCTCCATGCGGCGCGATTTCGAGGCGTTTCTCCGAGCATGGCGGCAGCGGGCGGATCGGAAACCGCTCGTGGTGAAGGGGGCGCGGCAGACCGGAAAAACCTATGTCTTGGAGCGGTTCGGGGCCGCCGAGTACGCCGCCGTGCACGTGCTCAACTTCGAGGCCGGCCCGCGGCTGGCGACCGTCTTCGAGGGCGAACTCGATCCCGTGCGGTTGGTTCGTGACCTGGCGCTCTTGGGCAGGTTCGATCCCCACGCGGTCCTCACCGGCGCGGCACTCCTGTTTTTCGACGAGATTCAGGCCTGCCCGCGGGCGCTCACGAGCCTGAAGTATTTCGCCGAGCAACTGCCGGAAGTGCACATCGTGGCGGCAGGCTCGCTGCTGGGCGTCGAGCTGTCACGGGCCGCGTCGTTCCCGGTCGGCAAGGTGCAACTGCACACGCTCCATCCGCTCGACTTCTTTGAGTTTCTCGACGCCACCGGCCGCGACGCCTATCGCGCCCGGCTCGAGGATCTTTCGGCGCTCGAGCCGCTCCCGGCCGGCATCCATGCGGAACTGATCGCGGCACTCCGCGAGTATCTCGTCGTGGGGGGCATGCCTGAAGCGGTGGCGGCGTTCAGCGAGAGCCGTGACTTTGCCCGCGCGCGGCAGATTCAGAAGAAACCCCGGCGACTGGGGCGCTCGCGTTGCTCGATCCGCTCGACGTCGGCCCGCCAGAGGGCTCCGGTCCGCGGCATCTCGTCTACCACCCGCGGCTGCCGCTGGTGTACTTCAGCGAGGAGCAAGGCCTGGGCATATCGATCTACAAGCGGGCGGCCGACGGCCGGCTCACGCTCTGGCAGCGGTCACGGGCGGTGCCCGCCGACGCCCCCGACTCCGGCGTGACGTCGTCCGACATCGAGATCACGCCCGACGGCCGACATCTTTACGCGGGTATCCGCGGCCACGAGCACTCCTACGACTTCATCGCCTGCTACGCAGTGCGTGCCGATGGCAATCTCGCGCCGCAGGGCCTGGTGCCGGCCGACAAGCTCCCTTGGGGCATGGCCGTCTCGCCCGACGGCCGCTTCCTCGCGGCCACCGGCTTCGAGTCGGCGACGCTCATGGTCTACACGATTGCCGCTGACGGTAGCCTCACGCGTGCGGCCACGCTCCCGATCGACGAGCAGATTCGCGACATCGTCGCCAGGGTGTGTCGGGCGCGGTGAGCAGCCCGCGGGCCTGGTCCCGCTCGCCTCGCAGACGGGGGGAAAAGGTGTCAGCCACCAAATCTGGGGAAACTGCGCGCCGAGCCTTTTCCAGAGCGCCCAGATTTGGTGGCTGTCACTTTTTTCCCTAGCAATAATGCTTTTGATCCACGTAACGCACGAGTCGGTCCGCCGTCTCGAGCAGCTCCGGGGACGCCGCAAGCGTGTCGAGGAGAACCCGGTCGGCGCTCTCGATGAGATAGTCGTGGGCGATCGCATTGCGGAGCATGCGGAGCTCCCGCCACCGCTCGGCGGACGCGATGAGGCTGCGGGCTTCCGCCCGCTGCAATCGGTCGAGCGGCGAGCCTTCGTCCATCAACTCGATCTGGTCGAGTGTGCGAAACACCCGCTGGACGAGAAAGTCGTTGAGCCGAGCGAACCGCGACGTGAGCGCCTCGCAAGACTCCCGCTCGCCGACCGAGAGTTCGCCTCCGAGCCGATCCGCGAACGATGCCACGCGACCGCGTGATTCCTCGAGCACGCTGGCCGCGGCGCGCAGGAGATGCAGCTGCTCCCGAAGAATCTGCTTCAGCTGTTCGACCACAACTCCACCCCCCCGAGCCGTGCCAGCGCCGGAAATGCACCCGCTCCGCTGCCGTCATCCACCACGAGATCGACACGTTGCGGACCGATCTCGTCTTCGAGCGCGATTCGCAGCCGCTGCGTCAATCGGTAGACGTCTCCGGGGAGTCGCGGATCGAGTTCGACGAGCAGATCGATATCGCCACCACGACGGGCGGGGTCGGTTCGCGAACCGAAGAGCACGATCGTGCGCCAGACGACGCCGAGTTCTTCACATGCCCGCCCGACGGCACGCCGAATGCCTTCCTGCTCGGAGCGGGAGAGCCGCAGGTTCGTGGCGATCGAAGCCATGGGCGACATGACCCTCGTGGCGGCAAGAAACGCGTATTTCCATCCGAATCATACCACAGCGTCCTCGATGTTGACGCAGGCCGCGAGGCGAAAGTCATAACGCCGGAAACGGCCGCCCGCGACCCGGCCGCCCCACATATTCAGCTCCGCAGTCGTTCGTAGAACGCCCGCGGCGTGAGGACGTCGATGCCCTGACACTTCTCCAAGGCCAGCAACTCGTGATCGCCCGTCACGATGCAGACCTTGGATCCGGAGATCGCCGCGCCCAGCACAGGCAGGTCGTCCTTGTTCCGCACCGCACCAGGAGGCACCGCCGCCGGTTTCACGATTTCACTGTTCGCCCTCAACGTGGCGACGACGGCGTCCGCCTGGCGCTTGGTCGCCTTGAACGTGCCCCCATCGTGGCCTCCCTGCGCGGCGGGCACGTCGTAGCGGCCGGCCTTCACCACCCCGCCGAACGACGGACCGGGCGTCGAATCGACGGGGATGAACTCGATCAGCCCGTCGTCGACAGGCTGACCGGCGAAGGTCACGCTTCCCGACAGCGGTGATCGAGGCCTTCGACAACGACTGGTTCGACGCCGGCCAGCTCTACAAGCGCTGGCTGAGCGGCCACGCGCCGTGGTTCCCCAGCCTGCCGCGCGACGACACGCCCGCCTGGTACCGCGACCTGCCGATCGGCGTGCGCTGGTATGCCTGGATGGAGCACAGGAGCTTCGATCGCTGGTATCCCCATTTCGTGGCGTACGACGGTTTTGTCCCGCTCGTCAAGGAGATTCAGCAGCAGGGCGTCCGCGTGATTCCGTACATGAACTACCGCCTGTGGGACACGAAATGGCGCACCGAGAAGGAGCGCGAGGAGTTTGAACGGATCGGGCGGCCGTCGGCCGTCAAGGATCGGCGCGGGCACATCTTCACCGAAAAGTACAACAGCCTGTTCGTGGTGATGTGCCCCGCCGCGGCCGGCTACCAGCAGAAGATGCGCGGCGAGTTGGAGCGCGTGGCCGGATACGGTGTCGACGGCCTGTACCTCGACCAGGTGAGCGCGGGACGCGCCCTGCCCTGTTTCGACCCCGGCCACGGCCATGCCCTGGGCGGCGGCGACAACTGGCTCGAACACGGGTTCTGGAAGTATCTGGCCCGGTTCCGCGAGGAGCTGAAGCGCAGCCATCCGGATCTGATTTTCGAAGTGGAGGACATGGCCGAGCCCTACGCGCACCTCGCGGACGGCTTTCTGGCGAACCGGAGCTTCGTGATCGACCCGGGCGCCCGCCGCCTGCCGCTCTTCCCCTCCATTTATGCCGGCCGCGTGCAGTTCACCGGACGGAACGTCAGCTATGAAGACCCGCAGGAGGCATACTTCCACAAGCTGGGCGAGATGCTCGTCCAGGGCGAGCAGATCGGCCCCACCACCCTGTTGGTCACCCTCGGCGACGAGAAGCGGAAGGCCTTCCTGAAAGCCCTGGCCCACACCCGTCACGCGCTGCTGCCCTATTTCAACGCTGGCGAAATGGCCCGCCCGCTCGAGCTCGAAGGCGTGCCGACGGTTTCCGCCGACTGGGGCTACTACGGGCCGCGGATCCTCGACAGCCCGGCCGTGCTGAACGGCGTGTGGAAGCGCGGCGACAGCCTCGCCGTCGTGTTCGTGAACGTCACGGCCGAGGCCGTCGCGACCGACGTGCCGCTGGCGGCCGCCGTCCGGGAGATCAGGGCCGAAGCACCGGCCCTCTACCGGTGCGAAGGCGCATCCGACCAGTCCGCCGCAGAGCCGTTGGATGCCCGCGCCCAGCCGCCGCTTCGGTTGGAGCCCTACGGCGTGGCGGTGTGGATGATCGACGAACGCTCCCTCGATGCCGAAGCCCGCGGCCGCGTCGAGGCCATGGCGAGAACCCTGCGCGAGGTCAGGGCGCATGGTGCCTGCCTACGTGCCGCCGCATCCGCCGCCCCCGCGGCGACAAACTCGATGTCGTCGGGATGAGCCACGATGGCGAGCGCGGCAGGGGAAGGCATGTTCGGGAGGACTCCAGAGGGATTCACTGGCCGCCCTGCGCCGCGGCGCGCAGGGCGGCGGGGGTCGTGCCGAAGTGGCGGCGAAACACGGTGGTCATGTAGGCGATCGAGCGGAACCCCGCCCGCGGGGCGATGGTCTTGAGCGGCAGGTCGGTCGTGGTCACGAGGCGGCGGGCCTCGGCGAGCCGCACCTCGAGGATGTCGTCGCGGATCGAGCGGCCGACGAGCTGGCGAAACCGTTCCTCGACCTGCCAGCGCGACAGCCCCGACTCCGCCACCAAGTCGGCGATCGCCAGGGGGCCGAACGCCCGCTCCCGGATCGTGCGGATCACGCGGGCCACCGCCGGATCCTCGACGGCGAGCGTGTCGGTGGAGCGCCTGGCCACGACGCCGATCGGCGGCACGACTGAGCGGGCCGGCACCGGTCGCCCTCCATGTTCCTGCGTTCGCTCCGGCCGCATGAGCAGGTCGAGGAGCCGCGCCGCCTCGTGCCCGATCTTCCGCGCCGCCTGGGCGACGCTCGACAGCGGCGGATCGGACAGCTCGCACACAAACTCGTCGTCGTCGACGCCGATCACGGCCACGTCGTGCGGCACCCGCAGGCCGAGCGACCGGCAGGCCTCGAGCACGTGCCGAGCGCGGACGTCGTCACCGACTCGTGCCGCGGCACGAGCACGGCCGCCTCTTTCCCCGCTCGGGAAATCCGTTGGCTGAACGCGGCGGCCCGCGCCTCCGACCAGCCCGTGGCCGGAGACAACCGGATCCCGTAGTAGCCGAAGTGCGGCAGGGCCCTCTCGAGCAGGTGCTCGGCGGCGAGGATCGCAATCCGTTCGTTGTCGGTATCGACATACGGTATGCCACTCTGCGGGTCGTACGCTCCCCCACCGCCGCCCACCGCCACGGTCGGCCGGCGTGCAGCCACGACGGCCTTGGCCACGCGCGGCTCGTCGAATGACGCGATGATCCCCTGCCCCGACCACGA
>RFUD01000006.1 GCA_009923125.1 Planctomycetia bacterium | reverse complement strand
AGGTAGGGAGCGAGAGAGCCTCAGACCGGGCCGCCGCCCCGGGCACCGTCTCGACGAGTGCGAGGCCCGCCACCGGGCCCAGGACGCTCGCCGCCGTGGCGACGGCATCGGCGGTCGTGCCATCGGCCGCGATCACCGTGACGGCTGCCGGCCCCGGCACACCGAGACCCGTGCGCGGATCCACGACATGGCTGTAGCGCACGCCGTCGATCTCCACCGCCTGAAATGCGTCGCCCGACGTGGTCACCGCGGCGTTCACCAGGGCGAGCGTCTCACCGCCACGATCCTGCTCGCGGGTCCCGAACGCGGCGACCTCGATGCGCCAGGCCTGCTCCCCGGGCGGCGGCCCCGACACGGCGATGTCGCCGGAAGCATCGATCATCGCCGACTCGATCCCGTGCGCGGCCAGCACCTCCATGCCGCGATCGATCGCATAGCCCATGCCGATGCCGCCAAGGTCGAGACGCATCGCCGGCTCGCGCAGCATCACCGTCCGCGTCGGTTCCTCCAGCACGAGCACGTGCGGCCCCACGGCCCGCCGGGCCGCCGAGAGTTTTTCGGCGCGGGGCATCACGCCCGACCGGCGGCTCTGTCGCCACAGGCTCGTGAGCGGACCGACTGCGGGATCGAACGCCCCGCCGCTCCGCTCACGCCAGGCGACGGCCGCGGCGAGCACCGTCCAGAGATCACGACTCACCGCCACCGGCACCGCGGTCGGGGCCGCCGCGGACAGCCGCGACAACTCGCTCTCCGGATCGTAGTCGGAAAGGATGCCCTCGAGCCGCTGCACCTCGGCGAACGCGGCCGCGGTCGCCGAGGCCGCCGCCTCCCGGGTGGCGGCATATACCGTGATCGTCCAGGGCACGCCCATCAGCCGGCGGGTCTCGCGCACCCGTGCGGTGGCCGTCGCCGCGCCGGGCTGAAAAAGCCCGCAGCCACACGCCACCACGAGCACGCAGGCTGCCAGCCGCATCGGGGTGGGATACACTGCTGTCACCATGTCGGATCAGCCCGCTCAACCCGCCGTGACGATCACGTTCGACTGCACGCCCCTGCGGGGTGTGCCGCGTTTCGACGTGCCGCTCGACGCCTCGCCCGCCTTCCGGGCCAGGCTCGAGCGGATGCAGCGGGCGGTCGCCCGCCACGGCACCCGCAACACGTATTATCTCACGAATTCCACCTGCACGTTTCGGTTCACGAACGAGCCGTCCTCCGGCTGGGTGCAGTTCACGATCGAGGGCACCGTGATTACCGACGAACTCGACCGGAAGACCGTCGGCAGCGACCTCGAGATCCGCCTCGAAAAGGAAACCTGTGACTGGCTGACCCAGCCGGCCGTCCAGTGGCTCACGCTGTCCGCAAAGCACGCCGTCGAGGTCGAATTCGACCGCTATATCGCGGCGGGCGACCTCTCCCGGGCCCTCGATCGCCTCGCCCGCGAGCAAGCCGCCAGCGACGCCGCCGGCGGCTACGTGGGCATGAACCTCTAGCGCCTTCTGGCACCAAAAACAGTTGGGGAGGCTTCGGGCTCCCCATGTCCCGGTCGCCGGCGTACGCAGACAAGGGCAGGCATGGATGCCGAAGCGCAGTCGGAGTCGAGTGAGCGGAGGCCCGGAGGGCCGCAGCGAACGACCGGAGACGGGATATGGGGAGCCCGAAGCCGGCGCGCCCAACGTCACCATAAATGGTGAACCAGCGGGCGAATGGCGTCGTCGTAGATTTCCTGGACGGCGGCCATGGTCGCCGCGTCGAGCGGCGGGCGTCCCGAGGCGGCAGCGTTGTCGGCGACCTGGGCGGGCCGCTTCGCGCCGGGGATGACGCAGGTCACGGCGTCGAACGCCAGGATCCACTGGAGGGCAAACTGTGCGAGCGTTGAACCCTTCGGCACGAGTGGCTTGAGCCGCTCGACGGCGGCGAGGCCCGTCTCGTAATCGACGCCCGAGAACGTTTCCCCCTTGTCGAAGGCGGCGCCGTCACGGTTGAACGCGCGGTGATCGTCTGCTGGAAATTGACTCGCACGGGTGAACTTCCCCGAGAGCAGCCCGCTCGCCAGAGGCACCCGGGCGATCACGGCCACCTGTCGCCGCATCGCCTGCTCGAAAAAGAGTTGCGCGGGCCGCAGGCGGAAGAGGTTGAAGATGATCTGCACGCTCTGCACGTGCGGATACTCGATCGCCTTGAGCGCCTCCTCCACTTTTTCCACGCTGACCCCGTAGAACCGGATCTTGCCCGCGGCCACGAGGTCGTCGAGGATGCCGAACACCTCGGGCCGGTAGTAGACCTCGGTCGGTGGGCAATGGAGCTGCACGAGGTCGAGCGTGTCCACTTCGAGGTTTTTGAGGCTGCGATCGATGAACGCCGTGAGGTTTCCGCGGGAGTAGCCGGCCACCGTCTGGGCGGGCAGCCGCCGGCCGGCCTTCGTGGCCACGTAAAAGGTCTCGCGCCGCTCGCGCCGCAGCCGGGCGATGAGCCGCTCGGAGAGGCCGTCGCCGTAGACGTCGGCCGTGTCGAAGAAGTTGATTCCCTGGTCGAGGGCCGCGTGGAGCGTGGCCATCGACTCGGCCTCGTCGGCGCCGCCCCACTGCCCGCCGCCGATGCCCCAGCCGCCGAAGCCGATCTCGGAAACCTGCCAGCCCGTCCGTCCGAAGGTGCGTGTCTTCATGATCGCGGAGTCTACACTGATGTCGTTTATGGCAGCCCGTTTTCTGGCATCTCCAGTGTGGGAGTGGCGACACGACGTCCGCGGGCGGCCGTTGTTCCAGATCGGCATGATTCTTGTCGCCAGCGGGCTCCTGCATGCCGCCATCTGGGCCGTGACGGGCGGCCCGTGGGAGGGGCCGGTGACGTGGCGGAAGCCGATCCTGTTCGGCATTTCGGGCGGGCTTACGGCGCTCTCGATGGGCTGGGCCTGGGCACAGTTGCCGCAACGCTGGGCCGACCGCTGGCTCGCCGCAGCCACGGCCTGGGCGCTCCTCGTGGAGGTCGCCCTGATCGATCTGCAGGCCTGGCGCGGCGTGGCGAGCCACTTCAACCGCTCGACGCCGCTCGACTCGTTTCTCTACGACGCGATGGGGGGCCTGATCCTGTTCGTCACGCTCGTGGCGATCGACCTCACGGTCCGCTTCTTCCGGCAGCGCACCGCACTGCCGGCCGACATGCTCCTCGCCGCCCGAGCCGGGCTCGTGTTCCTCGTGTGGTCGTGCCTGCTTGGCATCTGGGTGAGCGTGAACGGCGACATCCGGGTGGCGGAAGGACTCTCACCGGAGACCTTCGGCCGAGCCGGGGTGACGAAGTTTCCGCATGGCGCCGTGATCCACGCCCTGCAGTGGCTGCCATTGCTCGCCTGGGCGGCCCGCCGTGCCGGCCTGTCTGAACCTGTGCGGCTGCGGCTCGTCACCGTTGCCACGCTCGGCACGGCGATCGTGGGCGGCTACGCCCTCGTCCAGACGCTCATGGGCCGATCCCGCTTCGACGTCACGCTCGGCACGGAAGCGCTGTTCGCAGTGGGGGCGGCGTGCCTCGGGCTGCCGGCTGTCATCGCGGGCTGGGCGTGGCTGCGGCAGGCGCAGATGACCGACGCGTCGGTGCGGTGAGATTCTCGAACCACGTCTGCACTCGCTTCGTGGACTCTCGGTCGTCCAGAAACATCGCGCACGAGTGGGCGCCGAGGCCCGACGAAACGAACGTCGTCGGCACACCAAGGGCCTGCGTGATCGGCTTCACTGCGTCCGCCGGGTTGTCGGTGTGAAAGACCGCTGTCCCGCGAAACCTCCCCGCCCGTTCGAGCGCCCCGTCGAGCGTCGCGCCGTTCCAGCCGTCGCCATCGTAATGCTGACAGCAATGCAGCCCTTTCCAGAGCGGTGCGATGCGGTCATTGCGGAGGCCGATGAAGCCACAGGCGATCGCACCCCTGGAGAAGCCCGTGAGCACGAGGCGCTCGCGGTCGCCGCCGAATCGTTCGCACACGTCCTCCACGGTGGCCACGCAAAGCTCGGCCGTCCGATCCGGGTCGCCCCAGCCGTTTTCGGCGACATGGCCGGCAGCATCAACGAACGGCACGCTGATCCAGATCGCACCCCGGCCCCGCGTCATGCCGTAGCCCATCACGCACTGCTCCGGCGTGCCTGTCGAGTAACAGCCAGCCACGAAGAAGATGTTGCCTGGGTATTCGACGACGACAGGGTGGCTTCCTCGTGGCTGCCAATCGCTGGGGAGGTAGAGAAACGCCGCGGGGGGCGTCTCGATTCCTGGCTCCGACGGAAGAGGGCGGTAGGGCACGCGTCGCCCCGGAGCCGGTGGCCCATCCTCAACGGTCGGCACGTCGAGCCTCCCTGCGGGCCGTATCCACGGAGGTGCATCGCCGACCGCCGCGAGATCTGCCACCTCGACCGTCTGCCCCACGGTGGGCTTCATGAGCATCACTCGGACGCCCCGCACACAGGCTGGATCAAGTTTCGGCGTGCCGTCGGGAAACGCGGCTCGCAGCGGGCACGAGAACGTCCGTGTTTCACCCGAACGCAGGACCGCAAAGTCCGCAATCGATTCCCAGCCCACGTCGGCTACGACCCACAGCGCCACCTCGACCGCGTCAGCGCTCGTGTTCCTGATGGCGGCCTCGATGGCCCGCCGCGTTCCCACATTCCACTGTTCAGCAGGCGCTGACACCTGGGCCCATGCATAGAGCCCCGCGTCCGTCGCCCGCACCACGAGTCGTCGATCCGTCGCCGGTCCGACGAATTCCAGGCTGACACCGCGACGATCGTGGACGTCGTCGGTGTCGTCCACATGCTGCCAGAGCGGCTCATGCGCCGCCGTGACGGTCTGCGACACGATCGGCCACACGAGTGCCGTCGCGACGAGCCGCAGCAGGAGCCTGGCGTTTTTCATTCCCTCACGGTACCGAACGTCGTGGGGGCGGTGCGCGATTGAAAAGGATTTTTACGCATTTCTCCACGATGATTCTCGCACCTGGTTTCCCTACCATACAATGCAGAATTGAAGGGTCTCGCGGGGTTGGAGTTCCAGCGCATCCATGCGGAAAACCGGGTTCACGCTGGTCGAATTGCTCGTGGTGATCGCGATCATCGGGGTGCTCGTCGGTCTGCTCCTGCCGGCGGTGCAGTCCGCCCGTGAATCTGGCCGTCGCAACGCCTGCAGCAACAACGCCAAGCAGATCGGCCTGGCAGTGCAGGGCTACTGCGATGCCAAGAAAGTGCTGCCCCCCCAGGCGGCGTCCGTGACCTTCGAAACGGCGCGGGGGAGAAGCCAATTCCTCGAAGGCCACGGCTGGTCGTTTCTCGTGCTGCCGTTCATGGAACAGGCAGATCTCTACAACTCGCTGTCCAACGGCTCGCTGGCAGGGTTTTCGCACACCGTGACGTTCATCAACGGCACCAGTGCGGCAGCGGCCGTGGCCCGGCAGCCGATTCCCACGTTCGCCTGCCCGAGTTGCACCCTCCCGACACTCACTCCCGAAGTCGAATACAACACTGCGGCCGGTTCTTTGGCCGTCACCTCGGGATATCGGTCGAGCAAGTCGAACTACGCCGCCAGTGGCGGCCCCTATGGCCTCGGCTGCTCGGGAACCACGGCCTCCATGCTGGCCCCGTGCATCGAAAGCTCCACCGGTGCGATCCGCAAGTTCCGTGGCCGATCCCTCCGTGACATCGTGGATGGCACCTCGAGGACGTTCCTGCTCGGCGAGGTGGGAGGAATCGCCGACCCGAGCCTGCCTGGAGCGCCGGGTTTTCCGCCGAAGACCGAACGCCTGCCGGGCCTATGGATCGGCACGTCGAGCCAGTCGGGCGATAACACATCCTCCGTGACGCTCGTGCGGTTCACGCGCTACAAGATCAACCAGGGAGCCTACGACGGCTTCGGGAGCAACCACCCGGGCGGGGCGACGTTCGTCCTGTGCGACGGGTCCGTGCGATTCGTGAGCGACATGATCAATTCCACCGGGGGAAGTTACCAGTCGGTCAACTCGGCCACCGACCCGAGCATTTTGCTCAACACGATCCGCGGCATCCGCGGGGTGTATCAACAGTTGAGTTCCGTGGCCGACGGCAACGCGACTCCGAGTGACTATTGACGATGCGTTTCCTCAGGCCGTCTCCAGGATGCTTGCTGGCGGTGCTCGTGACCGCTGCCGTCGCTGGCTGCCAGCCCGGCGTGGGGGCCACGGCGACGGGCGTCGTCACCTTCAACGGCAAGCCTGCCCCCGCCGGTGTGATGGTGACGTTTCAACCACAGGTAGCCAATTCGTCCGCCTCGATCGGCATCACCGACTCCACCGGTCGCTATGACCTCCGCTTCAATGCCCGGATCCGCGGCGTGATGCCCGGCGAAAGCGTCGTCTCGCTCGCAATCGTAAACGAGCCGGATGCCGAAGGAAGAGTCGCCGTTCCCGATGCACTGAAAGGTATCCGGATCCCGTCCGCCTACGGGCAACGCTCCGAACTTCGCCGCACGGTGAAGCCAGGAGCCAACATGATCGACATCGACATCGAGCTGTAACCCAGCCCATCGTTTTCGTCCACCACCATGAGCCATCCGAAATCCTTGTTGATGCTCCTTCCTCGCGTCGCCCTCCTGGCCATCGGCACCGTGGCCGCCGTGAACTGCGTCGCCCACGCTGGCGACGACGCCGCCTGGCTGAAGTCCGGCACGCTCCTCTTCGAAGACTCGTTCGACCGCGAGGAGGACGGCAACCTCGCCAAGGCGATCGGCAACGGCTGGAACAGCGCCACGGCCAACCGGGTTCCGGACGAGAAGCAGGCCAACCTCGACGGCGGCGTGCTCAAGGTCATGAGCTCCGCCAAGGCAGGGCATCAGGCGCACATCCATCACGACGCCGGCTTCGAGGACGGCGGAGCGATCGTTCGCTTCAAGCTGCCCGGGCTCTCGAAAAATGAATCGCTGACCGTGGGCTTCGTGGACCGGGAGACGTCGAAGGCGCTCGCCGGTCACCTGTGCTACGCCGTCCTCTCGGACAATCCGCCCCAGGTGCAACTCCTCGACCGCAAGACCGGCTACTCCGATCCCGATGTCTCCAAGCGTCGCCAGCCCTACCTCAAGAGCGGAGAAAAGCTGCCCGACGATCTCCAGCAACTGCTCGACAGCAAGATGAAGTTCGTGTCGTGGAAGGCCGACCACGAGTGGCACGAACTCGTGCTCGTGACCGAAGGGGACGAGATGCGGGTCACACTCGATGGCAAGCCGCTCGGCAGCCACCGCTCGGAGGGCTTCGCACACCCCATGAAGCGCTGGTTCAGCCTGCTCATGAATCCCTCGGCCTGGATCGACGACGTGAAGGTCTACAAGGTGAGATGATGTCGCTGCTTCGTGTATCCGTGCTCTCTTGCTGCATCCTCGCCGTCCCGGCGAGCGGCGCCGACCGCGACGACGCCGCCTGGCTGAAGTCCGGCACGCTCCTGTTCGAAGACTCGTTCGATCGCGAGGAGGACGGCAACCTGGCCAAGGCGATCGGCAACGGCTGGAATAGCGCCACGGCCGATCGCGTGCCCGACGTCAAGCAGGCCGACCTCGACGGGGGCGTGCTCAAGGTGATCAACGAGCCCCGCGCCGGCCACCAGCCCCATGTCCACCACGAGGCCGGCTTCGAGGATGGGGGCGCGATCGTGCGGTTCAAGCTTCCGGAGAAGGACAAGCCCACGACGCTCACCGTGGGGTTCGTCGATCGCCAGACGCCCGGCGTGCACGCCGGGCACCTGTGTTACGCCCTGATCTCGACGAAGCCACCACGCATCCAGCTCGCCGACTACAAGACCGGCGTCATGAATCTGGAACTCCGCGCCCGACGCCAGCCGTATCTCGACCGCAAGGAACCACTGCCGGCTGACCTTGCCGCCCTGCTCGCCACGAAGACCAAGGACCTGCCCTGGAAGGCCGACAACGACTGGCACGAGCTCGTGCTCGTCACCGAGGGCGACGAGATGCGCGTGACGCTCGACGGCAAGCCGCTCGGCAGCCACCGCTCGGAAGGCTTCGCCCACCCCACGAAGCGCTGGTTCAGCTTCCTCATGAACCCCTCGGCCTGGATCGACGACGTGAAGGTCTACAAGGTCAAGTGAGCCCGCAGTTGCTCCACCGTACCCCTCGCACTACACACTACAATGTCGTGCGAGGACCTGTGACATGACGACCTTGACGATCCGCCTTCCCGAAGATCTCCGGAGCGAGCTCGACAAACTCAGCCGCGACGAGAACAAAGCCGTCAGTGACATCGTCCGCGAGTCGTTGCGGCGGTATGTCGCGGTGGAGCGATTTCGGGCGATTCGCCGGAAAATTCTCCCGTTTGCCGAGGCTCAGGGACTGCTGACGGACGACGACGTGTTCAAGGCGCTTTCGTGAGGGTGATCCTCGATGCCAACGTCGTGATCGCCGCGGCGGCGACGAGGGGCTTGTGCGAAGCGATTTTCGAACTCTGCCTGCAACACCACCAGATCATCATCTGTGAAGGGCTGCTGTCCGAGGTGGAGCGGACACTCCGTCGCAAACTGCGGCTTCCGCCCGACGTGACGGACGACTACCTGCGTCTGCTTCGAGACCACGCCGAGTGTCTCGAGCCCGAAGGGGTGCAGGCGGAAGCGTGCCGTGATCCTGCCGATGCGATGGTGTTGGGGTTGGTCGCCCCCAACCGCGAAGATTGAACCGGCCCGGGGCTACGACGCAATGATTTCCCGCAGCGGCCCCGTGCTGTCGCCGAACGCTTCGGCCTCCACGCCCGAACCCTTGAGAAGCGTGAGCCACGCGTTGCACAGGGGGAGGCCCTTCGTGACGACGATGTTCTCGCCGAGCTTCACGCCTGCCCCCCGCCCGGCAATCAGCGTCGGACAGTTGTCGAGCGAGTGGCCCGTGCGGATGTTGCTGCCGTAGACGACCGTCACGTGGTCGAAGAGGCTCGTTCCGTCGGCTTCCTTCGCGTCCTTGAGTTTGGCGATGAGTCCGGCGAGCAGTTCGCTCTGGGCGAGATCGCGGGCCCGCGACGACTCCACGACGTCGCCGGGTCGGCCGTGGTAGTGGCTCATCGTGTGGGCTTCCGTCTTGAGTCCGAGGCTCGTGAGCAGCGTCGTGACCGGTTGGCGATAGGTGAGCACCCGCGTGCTGTCGGTCTGGAGGGCGGCCACGATGATGTCGTACACGAGTGCGATCTCCTCGCGGCCGGCGAGCCCCGGCTTCGGTTCGCCGAAGGGCGGCTGCGGCCGCTCCGCCCCGATCCACTTCTCGTCCCGCGAGAGCCTCGTCTCCAGGTCGCGGATACCCTGCAGGTATTCGTCGAGTTTGTCCTGATCGGTGGTGCCGAGTGAGCGGCCGAGGTCGCGGGCATTTTCGAGCGCGTTGTCAAGGATGCTCCGCCGCTGCTTGAGCAGCGCCTTCTGCTGCTCGAGCGGTGTCGTGTCCTTGGCGAAGAGCCGATGAAACGCCTCCACGGGATTCCGCGGCCCACCCACTGGCTTGCCCCGTGGATCCCACGAAAGGGAGAGCCCGGGCCCGTGGCCGGACCCGTTCGCCGCCTCGCCGCAGTCGAGCGCCAGCGATTCGAACCGCGTGTCGGTGCCGAGGGCACGGGCGGCCACCTGATCGACCGAGACGCTGTTGAAAAAGCTCTGCCCGGGCGCGCCGTATTCATTCGCCCCCGTCAGCCAGAACGTGCTGCCGTAGTGTCCGTTGCCCGTGGAGCGGTTCCACAGGCCCTGCACGATGCTGAAGTCGGCCTTGTGCTTCGTGAGCGGTTCGAGGAGCGGGGGAAGGACGTAGTCGCGGCCCGGTGTATCGATCTTCGGATACCACTCGTCTTCCGTGACGCCCCAGCCGAAGCCGAGGAATACGAGCCGCTTCGGGGGCGGCCCGCCGGCGACGGCCGCCGCACACCGCCGGAAGCCGAGCGACTCGAGCGCGGGCAGCGCGATCACGGCCGTGCCGGTGGTGATCGCGTGGCGGCGGGAGATGCGGGTGGTCAGGGGCTTCATGGCGGGGACTCCGGGGAGTGGAGGCGGATGGCTATTTCGTGCGAAAAGCCTTGCTCTGCACGAGGGCATGGACGAATGACCGGGTGCTGAATGCATGGCTTTGGGCGTCCTTCACGACCGCGTCGATGAGCGACTCGTCGCCGAACCCGCAGGGTCGGCCGAGGGCGTATTCGATGAGGGCCGCCGTGAATCCCCGGGCGAACTGCTCGGGCCGGGAAGCGACGATGTCGCGCAGGCCGTAAAAGTCGGTGAACGACGGACCGCCGTGCAAGGCCCCGGCCGGGTCGATCGTCCACGTCTTCTTCGTCTTGGGATCGGGCTTGCCTTGGGCGTTGACCGCCATCGAACTGTCGGTCGTCCGCCAGGCACCCACGGCGTCGAAGTTCTCCAGGCCGAAGCCGATCGGATCGATCTTGCGGTGGCAGCTCGCGCACTGCGGCTCCTCCTGATGGAGCACCACCCGCTCGCGAGTCGTGAGCGACTTCCCGGCGAGGCGGGCGAGTTGCGGCACGTTCGGCGGCGCCGGCGGCGGCGGATCGTTGAGCAATTTCCGCAGCACCCAGGCACCGCGCTCGACCGGGCTCGAGTGCTCGCCGTTGCTGCCCATGGCGTGCACGGCCGCCATTCCCAAGAGCCCGCCCCGCGGTGACCTGGCCGGCAGGGATACGCGGCGGAACTCGTCGCCGTGCACTCCCTCGAGACCGTAGTAGTCGGCGAGCAGCCCGTTGACGACGACGTAGTCTGCCTTGAGCAGATCGCTCAGCCGCCCGTTCTCCCG
The DNA here is from genome assembly GCA_009923125.1 of Planctomycetia bacterium. Lineage (GTDB taxonomy): Bacteria > Planctomycetota > Planctomycetia > Pirellulales > UBA1268 > RGVT01. The sequence goes on along the minus strand of RFUD01000006.1, from coordinate 6,365 downwards.
GAGAAGATAAGCGAACGTCTCGTAGACTTCCCTGCGGGCTGCAGCCTTCGTGCTGTCGTCGAACTGCGGATAGAGCTTGAGGTCGAACTGGAAGAAGTCGAGCCGGTCCATCGCCAGCCACTGCGCCACGAACGGTTCGACGAAGCCCGCCGACCGCGGGTCGTCGAGCAGGCGGTTCGTCTGCGATTCGAGCACCGCCGGCTCGAGCAACGAGCCGCTCTTCGCCAATCCGAGAAGCGTCGCGTCGGGCGGGGCGCCCCAGAGGAAGTAGGAGAGCCGCGTGGCAAGCTCGAGGCCATCGAGTTCGCGGCGGCCTTCGTCGGGCCCAGGCTCCGCCCGGTAGAGGAAGCGCGGCGACGAGAGCACCGATACGATCGCCTCCTTAAGCGCTTCCTCGTGCTTCGCGCCCAAGCCGCGACGGGCCGCGTAGATCCCCGCCAGCCGATCGACCTCCCCCGTGGCGGGCTTCGCACAACGGTAGGCCTCGGCGATGAACTGCTCGACCGCCCGCTTCGCCTGGGCCGGCGGCACGGCGTCGGGATCCTTGGCATCGAGCAGCGGACGGAGCGCCTTGATCCCCGGAGGCTCGCCGCCGTCCGCGTGCGGCTTGCGCTCGATCTCGATCCAATCGACCCAGATCGCCAGTTCCGGACCGATGCCGTTGGCCTTCACGCCCTCGTCAAAAATCCGCCGCACGGCCACGCTGCTGCCAGTGTCGATCTCGCGGATCGCGAACCGCCGCTTGGCCGGGTCGGAATCGGCATCCTTGAGCGTGTAGGGAATCTCGATCACCTGCGGGGCATCCATCGTGCCGGTCACGTGATGCGCGCTGATCGCGGGCATCCGATCGCCGTAGTGCCGGTGACCGAATTCGATGAACCTTCGCTCGGGTGCTGCCTCCGGCCGGGCGGCGCAGCGGATCCGGATCACGTAGTCGCCGGGCGGCCAGTCGGGCGGGATGTCGAGACTCAGCGAGGCGTTCGAATTCGGGGCCCGCGGTCCGGCGGGAACGGCGAGATATGCTCCGCGATCGAGCCCCGGCATCGAGAGATAGTGCTCCTCGTAGGGAATGAACCGCTTCTCCTCGAGAATCGCCGTCAAAAACTGCGGGTTGTTGCCACTGTTCTTCACGGCGTCGTCGGGCGACGGCAACCCCGAGAGCGACCGCCAATGAAACTTGAACTCCTCCTCTTTCTTGAGCGTGGGCCGGGTCTTGGCGACGAACTCGGCATTCTCCGGGCTCGCAACGGCTGCTTCCAGTTTCTTGAACCACTCCCGCGCCGCCTGCTGGTTGGCCTGCAGGTTTTCATTCGCTTTCCTGAACTTATCCAGCGTCTTCTCCGCCTCGACCCGCAGCTGCTTCTTCAAACCAGCCGCCGCATGCTTCTTGAAGGCGGCGGCGAGCGCGTCGCGGCCGATCGCCTCGTACTGCTCGAACTGGCTCGCGGTCATGAACAGGCTCGCGCCCACGGTGTCGAACGCCAGCGGGCTCGTGTCGGCCGGCAGATCGCTCACGTCCACCTCGACGCCCAAGAGATCGCGGAGCGTGTTCTTGTATTCGCGGCGATTAAGCCGCCGCATCGCGATCCGGCCGCCTTGGTCGGCTAGGCTCTTGCGGGCGACGACCATCGTCGTGGCGAGCACGGCCCGAGTTGAGCGCGCCCAGCACCTTCTGCCAGCGTTCCGCAGCCGCCACGGTGTCGATCGCCAGCGGCAGATCATCGACGCGAAAGTTCGCCTCGGGATCCTCGGCCCCGTGGCACGTGGCGCAGTGAGCGGCAAGGAACTGCCGCTGCGATTCCTCGAGGACCGCCCTCGGGGCAGCCTCGACCGAGGCTGTCACCAAAAAGCCGAGGATGGAGGCCGCGGCGAGGCGGGCGGTTGAACGCATGGGAGCGAGGCGGGTGCCAGCCAGGAGACCACCGAGAGAGATCTTTTCATTATTTATCGACCCTCGCGAATGGGCCACAACCGGCGCAAAGACGGCGAAAATCTGCGCGCCTGCGCCAGCGTTCAGCCGATCGCCTCGACAAGCCGCCGCCCCGCGTCGTTCCACAAGATGCCGAGGCCCGGCGCCGAAGCCACCTGGTAGCGGCCACCGCTGCAACGAATCGGCTCGGCGAGGAAGGAATTGGCCGTGGAGAGCACGTTGGGGTTGTATTCGCAGAGGTCGCAGTTGTTCGCGGCCGCGGCCACGTGGATCGCGGCGGCCACCTGTGGCCCCATGGCGATGCTCAGATGGGGCACGACCGGCCCGGGGAACGCGGCGGCGATCTTCATGAAGCCGGTGATCCCCACGCGGCCGAGATCAGGCTGGAGGACTTTTGCGATCGCAAGAAACGGCTGCAGTTCGGCGAGCGTGCGGTAACTCTCGCCAAGGGCGAGCGGCGTCGTGATCGCCGCGGCGAGCGCCGCGTGGCCGGCCACGTCTTCGGGGTAGAGCGGGCATTCGAGCCAGCGCGCGTTGCGGGCATCGAGTTCCCGAGCCATCGCGACGGCGTCGGCCGGCGGCAGATGCCAGAGCGCGTCCACGGCGAACTGCATGCCCTGCGGCAGGGCGTCGGCCACGGCGAGCAACTCGCGCCACTCCGTCTCGTAGTAGAGCTTGACGAGCGAAAAGCCCTCGGCTGCATGGCGCGCAGCGAAGGCGGTCCGCTCCGCGATGGTCGCGCCCGAAGTGCCGCTCAGATACGCCGGCACCGTCTGCTTCGGCGCCGCGGCCAGCAGGCTCGCCACGGGCTTGTCGGCGAGTTTTCCGGCAAGGTCCCAGAGCGCGATGTCCACGCCGCTCATCGCGTCGAGCATGAAGCCGCCCGAGTGCCCGCGGACCCGCATCGTGGCATACATCCGCTCCCAGAGTTCGGCGATCCGGCCCGCCGAGCCGTCGAACTCCTCGCCTACGACGGCCGGACGTAAAAGATGCTCGGCGATCGTGCAGGCCACCTCCGGCGCGAGCGGCGCCTGAGCCTCACCCCAGCCGACCAAGCCATTCGAGAGTTCCACGCGGACGAGCGCCGTCTCGAAGTTCACGGAGTAGAGCACCGGATACGCGGTGGACCAGCGGTAGCCGCCCGAGCCTGCGAGCGTCGTCGGTGATCCGGCCGTGCCTTTTGCAGCAGTCGCGTCGCGCGGCAGCCGCACCGGGATCGCCTTCAGGGATGCGATGTGCATGGCAGAAGCCTCAGGGCGTGAGCGGACGGCGGACGAGCCACCGCGTGACCACGTAGGAGATCGGATGAAGCACGCTCATCAGCACGAACACGGCACCGTAGCCGAACGACTCCACGATCCAGCCCGTGAGCCATGTGAAGAGCGTGCCGCCGAGGCCCGTTCCGAAGGCGAGCATCCCTGACGCCGTACCGATGAGCGCCTTGGGATAGACGTCGTTCGTGAGCGTGTTCTGATTGGTCTTCCATGCCATGTGTGAAAACGTGACGACGCAGATCAGCGCGATCGTGACCCACGACTCCGCGCGGTCAACGAACAGAGAGAGCGGCATCAGGCAGGCGAAGGGCAGCATCACGGCCAGCCGGGCCCGGATCGGGTCCCATCCACGTGCGACGAGCCGGCCGCTGAGCCAGCCACCCCCGATGGCCCCCACATCGGCCGCCAGATAGGGCATCCACGCGATCATCCCCATCTCGGTCATGGAAAAGCCGCGCTTCTCGACGAGGTACTTGGGGAGCCAGAAAAGGTAGAACCACCACACCGGGTCGGAAAGGAACCGTGCGACGAGCAGGCCCCACGTCTGCGGATGCCCAAACAGGCTTCGCCGTGGGCCTTCAGCTCGTCTTCGAGCACGCACTCCCGCTCCTCGGGCGTGACGAAGGGATGCGTCTCGGGTGCGTGGTAGAGCAGGAGCCAGAGCACGAGCCACACGAAGCCGAGGGCGCCCGTGACGAGAAACGCGGGCTGCCAGCCGTAGGCGGCATTGAGGGCCGTGATCACCGGCGGCGCCACGATCGCCCCAATGGCCGCGCCGCTCTGCACGAGCCCGTGAACGAACGCCCGCTCCTTCGCCGGATACCATTCGCTCACCGCCTTGAAGGCGGCCATGAAGTTGCCGGATTCCCCGAGTCCGAGCAGGAACCGCAGCCCGCCGAGCGACCAGGGCCCCCTCGCGAACGCATGGGCCATGTTCGCCGCCGACCACCACACCATGAATCCGGCGAGCGACCGGCGGGTGCCGAATCGGTCCACGAGGAACCCGGATCCGACGTACATCACGGTGTAGGCGGCGAGGAAGGCCGTGAGGATGTTGGCGTATTGCGAGTCGGTGATCCCAAGCTCCTCTCGGAGCACGGGCGCGAGCACCGACAGCGTCTGCCGATCGACGTAGTTGATCACCGTCGAGAGGAACAGGAGCCCGGCGATCCACCAGCGAAGATGTGGGATGCGCATCGATACCGCCCGTCGGGGTGCGCCTCAGATGCGGTCGGCAAGGCCGCGCAGCACGGCCAGTTCGGCGACGCTCGCTTCGTCGAGCGACGCCGTCGGGTGCCGCACGTGGGCCGAGGCAATCACGCCCGCGGCCATGAGGTTGTGCTTCTGGGCCGACACGCCAAGTCCCGGCTGCAGCTCAAACCGCAGGAGCGGCAGGATCCGCGCGAACACCTTCCACGCTTCGTTGGTCCGCCCCGCCTCGAGGTGGTTCCAGATCTCGACCAGGTCGCGCGTCCGGTCGCTGCCCGGCATCTGGCCGCGCACGCCACGCTGCCACTCCTCGATGAAAAACTGGCAGTTGAGTCCACCGAAGAGAGTGAGCGAATCGCCCGCGAGCTTCGCAATCGCCGAGCACTTTGCGGGCGTGGGGGGGGCCTCCACCTTCACGTAGCGCACGCGCTCGATCTCGCGGCCCATCCGGGCGAGGAGCGCCGGCGGCATCATCACCTGTGTCATGAGCGGCGCGTCCTGCACCATGATCGGGATCTTCACCGCCTTCGAGATCGCCTCGAAGTAGTGCATCAGGCCGTCGCCGTCCGTCTTGAGAAAGTAGGGAGGCAGCACCATCAGGCACGCGGCGCCGAGATCCTCGAGTTCCTTGCTCAGCGCCACGGCGGCATCGGTGCCCGTGTGGCCGCTCGACGCCACGAGCGGCACGCGGCCGTTCACGCGCTTCGCGATCCGGCGCATGAGGGCCACGCGTTCAGTCGCCTCGAGCGTGTAGCCCTCGCTCGCGTTGCCGAAGAGACCGAGGCCGTGCGCCCCCTGCTCGAGCAGGTGATCGACGAGCCTGTCCTGGCTCTCAAAATCGATCGAGCCATCGGCATGGAACGGCGTGTTGGCGATCGGATAGACGCCGGAGAGCGGTGCAGACATGAGGGGTGTCACCGTGTCGTTGAGGAAGGTGTCGAGGATCCGGAACGAACGGCAGGCGAAGCATCCGCGTGCCACGCCGCCACGAATGCGTCAGCCGCCCGTCGCACGGCCTCGGCCGTCATGCCGGGCTTGTAGATCGCCGAGCCGAGCCCGAAGCCGCTGGCACCGGCCGCGCGGTAGGCCGCCATGGTCGCCGGCGTGATTCCGCCCACCGGCACGAGCTGCACTTTAGCCGGAAACACGGCCCGCCAGGCTTTGACGACTGGTGGCGCGATCTGCTCGGCGGGAAAGAGTTTGAGGACGTCGGCGCCGGCAGCGAGCGTGGCGAACCCCTCGGTGGGCGTGGCCACGCCGGGGCAACTCACGAGGCCGGCCGATCTCGTGGCGCGGATCACGGCCGGGTCGGCGTTGGGCGACACGATGAGCGTGCCGCCGGCTTTCGCGACCGCATCCACATCCGCGACGGTGAGCACCGTTCCAGCGCCGATCGCAGCGCAGTCGCCAATCGCAGCGGCGAGCCGACGGATGCTCTCGAGCGGCTGCGGCGAGTTGAGCGGAATCTCGATGACCCGAAACCCGGCATCGCAGAGCGCCGTCCCGATCTCCACGACCTCGTCGGGCTCGACGCCGCGGAGGATCGCGATCAGCGGGAGCGCAGCGAGGTGTGCGAGCGACGCTTCTCGGTCAGCCACGGCACGCAGACTCCTCGAGGGGCGAGCGCACGTCGGCGACGAGGCCCGCCGCGCAGGCGATCCGGCAGAGGCCCAGCGGCCCCGTCTCGTCGAGCGACCGCACGTCATCGATGCCGAATGCGGCGAACGCCTCGCGATAGCGGCCGCAGAGGGCCGGATCGCCCACGAGCACACACGGCGGGCATGCCCCTTCGAGCGTCGCGAGAGCGCTGCGCAACTCCTCCCCGACAAGCAGCCCGGAGAGATAGTCGAGCGAGTCGGCCGCGGCGAGATCGCCGCAGAGAAACAGGCTGCGGGTCGTAAACAGTTTTCCGGCGATGCCGGCTTCACCGCTCGCCCGGGCCGCGTCGAGCC